>CAUPZW010000050.1:0-9123 GCA_963515655.1 Streptococcus mitis | reverse complement strand
ATGGCTTATATTGAGATGAAACACTGTTACAAGCGTTATCAGGTTGGGGACACGGAGATTGTGGCCAATCGTGATGTGAATTTTGAAATTGAAAAGGGTGAATTGGTTATTATTCTAGGTGCGTCTGGTGCAGGCAAGTCAACGGTTCTTAACCTTCTTGGGGGAATGGATACCAATGATGAAGGGGAGATTTGGATTGATGGTGTCAATATTGCCGACTACAATTCCCACCAGAGAACTAATTACCGTAGAAATGATGTCGGTTTTGTTTTTCAGTTTTATAATCTAGTGTCCAATCTGACAGCTAAGGAAAATGTGGAATTGGCCTCAGAAATTGTGACAGATGCCTTGGATCCTGAGCAGGTCTTGACAGATGTAAGCCTGGCTCATCGTCTCAATAACTTTCCAGCCCAGCTTTCTGGAGGGGAGCAACAGCGAGTCTCCATTGCACGTGCAGTAGCCAAAAATCCTAAAATTCTCCTTTGTGATGAACCGACTGGAGCCTTGGACTATCAGACAGGCAAGCAAGTCTTGAAGATTCTCCAAGACATGTCTCGTCAAAAGGGAGCGACGGTAATCATCGTGACTCACAATGGAGCTTTGGCGCCCATTGCTGATCGCGTGATTCATATGCACGATGCTAGTGTCAAGGATGTGGTGTTCAACCAGAAACCTCAGGATATTGATACATTGGAGTACTAGCATGATCAAGCGAAAAAACTATTGGAAGGACTTGATTCAGTCCTTCACAGGCTCCAAGGGGCGTTTTTTATCCATCTTGACCTTGATGATGTTGGGGTCTCTAGCTCTAGTAGGTCTCAAAGTAACCAGCCCTAATATGGAGGCGACCGCTAATGCATATTTCACAACTGCTCAAACTTTGGATTTGGCAGTCATGTCTAACTATGGTTTGGATCAAGCAGATCAAGAAGAACTAGGACAGACGCAGGGCGCAGAGGTTGAGTTTGGCTATTTGACAGATGTGACTATGGAAAATGGGCAGGATGCCATTCGTCTGTACTCCAAACCAGAGCAAATTTCAACCTTTCAGCTAAGAGAGGGACGACTTCCTCAGTCAGACAAGGAAATCGCTTTGGCCACTCATTTACAAGGACAATATCGTGTGGGCCAGGAGATTAGCTTTGAAGAAAAAGAAGGCAGTCATTCCTCTTTAAAAGACCATACTTATACCATTACTGGTTTTGTGGATTCGGCTGAAATCCTCTCGCAGAGAGATATGGGCTACGCAGGAAGTGGAAGCGGGACCCTGACAGCCTATGGGGTCATTTTACCTGATCAGTTTGATCAGAAAGTCTACAATATAGCACGTTTAAAATACCAAGATTTGTCAGGTTTAAATGCCTTCTCAGCAGCTTATGAAGAAAAATCCAAGCAACATCAGGAAGACCTTGAACAAGCTTTGTCAGATAATGGCAAGGCACGTCTGCAACTCTTGAAAAAAGAAGGACAAGAGTCTCTAGACAAAGGCCAAGAAACCCTTGACAAGGCTGAGACTAATTTGCAGGAAGGCAAGCGTCGTTTAGCAACTGCTCAAGCTCGTTTACAGGCTCAGGAAAGTCAACTAGCCTTGCTTCCTCAAATCCAGAGAGAGCAGGCTAGTTCTCAACTTACCCAAGCCAAGCAGGAATTGAGCAAGGAAGAGGATAGACTAAAGCAGGCTGAAGAAAATCTAGCCCAAGAAAAGGCAAAATTAGAAAAACATCAGCAAGTCTTGGATGATTTAGCTGAGCCCAAGTATCAAGTATATAATCGGCAAACCATACCAGGTGGTCAAGGCTATCTCATGTATAGCAATGCTTCAGCCAGTATTCGGGCAGTGGGCAATATCTTTCCTGTGGTGCTTTATGCCGTAGCAGCCATGGTGACCTTTACAACCATGACTCGCTTTGTGGATGAAGAGCGAACACATGCAGGTATTTTTAAGGCCTTGGGTTATCGTAGCAAGGATATTATTGCCAAGTTTCTCCTTTATGGTCTAGTAGCTGGGACTGTCGGAACAGCTCTAGGTAGCATACTTGGACATTATTTACTAGCCGGTGTGATTTCAAGTGTCATTACAAAAGACATGGTGGTGGGAGAAACCCAGATTCAGTTCTATTGGACCTATAGCTTACTGGCTCTTGGCTTGAGTTGGGTGGCGAGTGTGTTACCAGCCTATCTGGTGGCTCGTAGGGAACTTCATGACGAAGCAACCCAACTTTTACTGCCTAAACCACCTGTCAAAGGGGCCAAAATCTTACTGGAACGTATCGGCTTTATCTGGCACCGTCTCAGTTTTACTCATAAGATAACAGCTCGCAATATCTTTCGTTATAAGCAGCGGATGTTGATGACGATCTTTGGTGTGGCAGGTTCTGTAGCTCTGCTCTTTGCAGGTTTGGGAATCCAATCCTCTGTAGCAGGAGTTCCGTATAGACAGTTTCAATATATCCAACAGTATCAGATGATTGTTTCTGAAAATCCTAGTGCGACCAATCAGGATAAGGCAAATCTAGAAGAAGTGTTGAAAGGGCAGGACATCCAAGCCTACCAGAAAATTTATTCTAAGACGCTAGACAAGGATTTCAAAGGTAAGGCTGGTCTTCAGACCATTACCCTTATGATGACAGAGAAGGAAGATTTGACTCCCTTTATCCATCTTCAAAGCCATCAGCAGGAGCTGACATTAAAAGATGGCGTCGTTATCACAGCTAAACTTGCCCAGCTGGCAGGTGTCAAGGCTGGGCAGATTCTAGAAATTGAAGGTAAGGAGCTAAAGGTCGCTGCCATTTCTGAGAACTACGTTGGCCACTTTATTTATATGAGTCAAGCTAGCTATGAGCAACTTTATGAACAGCTACCCCAAGCCAACACTTATCTGGTCTCGTTAAGGGATACCAGTGCTACTAGTATCGAAAGACAAGCCGGCTTACTTATGAATCAATCTGCGTTGTCCAGCGTTGTCCAGAACGCTTCAGCCATTCGACTCTTTGACTCGGTCGCCAGTTCACTCAATCAGACCATGACCATCTTGGTCATCGTGTCGGTTCTATTGGCTATCGTTATCCTTTACAATCTAACAAATATAAATGTAGCTGAGAGAGTCCGTGAACTCTCCACTATCAAGGTTCTCGGTTTTCATAATAATGAAGTCACCCTCTACATTTACCGTGAGACGATTGTGCTGTCCCTTGTGGGAATCGTACTTGGTCTGGTATCTGGTTTCTATTTACACCAATTTTTGATTCAAATGATTTCGCCTGCGACTATTCTCTTTTATCCGCAGGTAGGTTGGGAAGTCTATGTAATCCCAGTGGCAGCAGTAAGCATCATTTTGACCTTGCTTGGTTTCTTCGTCAATCATCATCTGAGAAAGGTTGATATGCTTGAAGCCTTGAAATCTGTAGAGTAATACTCTTCGAAAATCTCTTCAAACTACGTTAGCCATATCTACAACCTCAAAACAGTATCTTGAGCAGCCTACGGCTAGTTTCCTAGTTTGCTCTTTGATTTTCATTGAGTATAAGGTAGTTGTTTTTATCTGATTGAAATTATATTTACTCGTAAATCATGACCATCCGTCAAACGGGTGGTTTGTCCCAGGGCTATAAGCCCAAATTACCAACCAGCGCCTACAGACGCTGGCTTTCACTTTGTTCAAGCCTCATTGCTCTTGACTCGTCACTTGCCTATTAAAGAGGCTTTAGTATTACTTACCACTATCCCTAAAGGAATCTTCACATAATTATAAGGCTGATAGTGAAATTAATACTATCAGCCTTACAGGTTATTTAACGTTTCAGAAAAACTATAATGTCAAGATTAACTAAACAGTATCTAATTCCTTCAAATAATTTTCTATCTTCATCAACATTAAAGGATTGTTATAAATCTTACATAACTCTCTTGCTTCTATATAATAATTTTTGACTTGTTCTTTGTCTAGAAATTTGGCTCCAGCATTTCCTATAAGAATAAGTAGAGGAGCCAGTTGGTAGCTTGTCTGTCTTTGTTTACAGAGTTCAATCGTCTCAAGAGCTTCTTGGATGGCTTCGTTATATTTTTCCTTTGATACTAGGTAGTGAGCGTAGTTGTAACGAACTCTGATGTAGCCAAATAAAAACTCTTGATGCTCAAAATTTTTTGTCTGATATAACTCCATCAAATGAGAGTAGTTTGCCTCATATTCTTGTTCACAACCCACTAAGGAATAGAAATTAGATAGAGTATTCAATGCCTTTAAATAAATCAGAGTATTTGAGGAGACCTTTAATAATATATTTTCCAATGAAGAAATAGCCTCACACTTACTGTCATATTGATAGAAGTCAATAATAGCTTTAATCCATTCAAGGTAAGTTCGGTCTTCTAGTGTTAGAAAAGTACTTCGTTCAATCTCTATTCTATAAATATATTCCAAATTGTCATAATTTCTGTCATCTAATAGTCGAGCAGATAATTGCTTGAAATTAGAGAGGTTAGATTTAATTTCAATTTGTTCATTGAAAAAATAATCTAATGGTACTTCAAGTCGTTGTGAGAGTTTGAACAAAAGGTCTGCGGAGGGAATGAAATGTCCTCTCTCAATTTTACTAATCTGGCTTTGTTCACAAATTCCTTCTGCAAGAGTTTGTTGGGAGAGTCTCAACTCTTTTCTTTTCAATCTGAATTTCTCTGCGAGTGTATTCATTAAAGATAATAAACCTTCCTATTTGCTTAATTTCATTATAAAATTTTTAGTTCAAAATAGCAAGTTAAAGGAATAAATAATTCTTTATAGTAATAACTATAAAAAAAAGTTCAAAATGTAATAAAAATAATTGGCTAAATAATATATATATGTTAGAATAAAAACAAGGAAACAGAAAGGGGTTTCATTGCATGAGAAAAAAACGTGGAATTAAAAAAATAGTTATATTTGTATTACTAAGTGTTCTTGCATTTGGTAATACAATTCCTTACCAACAGTTTATTCAGAAGAATAAACAATTGGAGATTCGAGTTCAATCACAAAAGAAGTCCAATGGTCTTGATGTTGGGAAGGCTGATTGATTTCGTATTACTTTAAAATTCAACTATTTAGAGAAAGGTATTCTTATGAGAGCTTGTAACAATACCAGATAGATATCAGAATGGAAATGTTTGATAAAATGCTTTCATAGCTAACCAACTGTTGAAAATTATGAGTTACAAAATCTAAAGTATTTAAGATTGGTTTATAAAATTAGGTATCTGCCTGTAGAAAGGAACGTGCAGTTAGAAAGGAGGAAAAAATAGGATACTATAATTCAGACTGAGATTTCTAATTAAAATATGTAGTTGTATTTCGCTCATTTTCATAATATTTCATTTAGAGGAGTAATAATATGTTAAAATTTAGATTTGATGCGGGATGGTAAAGAATAATTGAAGAAGATTCTTTTATCAATAGTTTAGTAAGCTTGTTAGTTTATAGAGAGCAGGGATATTTCTGCCCTCTGTTTTAGAATAAGGAATGCACTATGAAAAAATTATTTATACTCATATCCAACCTGCTTGCTAGTTTGTTCTTTGTTTGGGTATTTACCATTTGGACTGATACATATGTCTCCCATTATTACCCCAACGTTGTTGTACATGATTCTTCCCCTGAAACAACTTTTCAGCATGTTGCTACACGCTTGGAAAAACTAGCAGAAGAAACGGATAGCTTTATTGCGATTCAACACCAGGATCCTAACTCAGAAGGTACTCCAGTGTTTTCTTATACGACCTTTGGGAACGGAAAGTTGCCTGATGGGCTACAGGAAAAAAATCTAGAAGATGCTCAAAGTAGTAGTGTTGAAACAAACTATTTTGTATTCGATGGAAACCTAGATATTCACTTGCTAAGGGAGGAGCTAAGTCAACTTGGCTTGACTAACATGCACCTGACAATTCCATCTAAACTATCTACGTTAATGGCTATCTTTAGTAACGGATTTCAGTTAATCAGTCTATTGATTTTCATCTTAACCTTTGGAGCACTGACTTTAATTAGTCAAATTAGCCAATTACGTTCGTCGGGCATTCGCCTCATTTCAGGAGAGAAACGGTGGTCCATTTTCCTTAGACCAGTTGGTGAGGATTTGAAAGGGATAGCTGTTGGTTTCAGTTTAGCTGGCGTGCTCGCCATTCTTATGCAAAAAATTCTGTCGCTTCCAACGCAATCCCTAATGACCATAGGAGCAGGCTTGCTCTGTTATAATCTCATCTTGTTGTCGATCTCCCTGTTTTTCGCTCAACTCTTCGCAGTTGGGATAAAAAAGATACACCTGATGCAGATTATAAAAGGGCAAGTGCCTGTCAGAGGAATCATTAGTTTGATTTTAATCGGTCAACTATTAGCGATTATTATTGTAACGCTGGGAATAGGGAGTAGCTTAAAGTATTCCCAAGCCTGGCAACAGCATCGGATTGGACAAGAGGCTTGGAGCCAGGAAAGGCAACTGATTACCCTATCAATCAGCCGTGAAGGAACGAGTCCTGGTTTTGATGAACAAGCTCAAAGGAAACTCAGAACTTGGTATCAATTGATGGATCTGGCTGTTTCAGAACAAAAGGCTTTCTTATCTAGACACCAGTTAATTGACCGTACTTTGCAAAATGGCATGGCTTCCTCCAAAAACTTTATAACCTCTACAGAATGGCACGATTACAGCCCGAATGGCAATGTCCTTATCGTCACACCGCAATACTTGAAGCGTCAAAACATTCCTGTAGATACAACTATTGAGCAAAAGATGAATCACCTTGATGTAGGGGAGTTTGTCTTATTACTGCCTGAACACCTCCGTTCAGAGGAAGAACATTATAAATCTGTTTTTGAAGACGACTTAACCAGTCGCATATCTAGTAAAGATGAACGACAGCAAATGACTGCTACGGTAGGTTATTTGGAATCAGGTCATGATCGTTTTGTGTATAATACGACCCCTATTTCTTACCAGCAGTTTTTGAAAGATCCAATCATCATTGTTATAACACCCCAATCAACTGGTCCACAGTCCATTGTGTTTTGGGTAGACGCAGTACAGAACTACGTTCTCTTTAATCAATTGTCTGATGCCCAGGAGCTTATCCAGAGACAAGGCATTGAAAATTGGGTCTCAGAAATGCAAACAGGTTACCACAACTACATCACATTATCGGATAATATCCAGAGGGAACGTTGGGTAATGCTAGCAGGAGCTGTGCTTGGGATTGCAACTTCAATCTTGTTGTTTAACACTATGAATAGGCTCTACTTTGAAGAATTTAGACGTGCCATTTTTATCAAACGCATTGCAGGTCTCAGGTTCTTAGAAATCCATCGCACTTATCTCTTTGCTCAACTGGGTGTGTTTTTACTGGGATTTGTTGCGAGTGTATTTCTTATGGTAGAGATAGTAGTTGCTTTCTTAGTCTCGTTACTCTTTACTGGTCTATCTCTTTTACAGTTACATGTCCAAATGCAGAAAGAAAACAAGATGTCCATGCTTGTTTTGAAGGGAGGTTAATATGATTGAACTTAAACAGGTGAGTAAATCTTTTGGAGAACGAGAGTTATTTTCGAATCTTTCAATGACATTTGAGGCCGGAAAAGTCTATGCCTTAATTGGTTCAAGTGGTAGCGGAAAAACAACCTTGATGAACATGATTGGGAAATTAGAATCTTATGATGGGACGATTTTTTACCGAGGTAAAGACTTGGCCAATTATAAATCGAGTGATTTTTTCCGTCACGAATTGGGCTACCTCTTCCAGAACTTTGGCTTAATTGAAAACCAAAGTATTGAAGAAAACCTTAAGCTAGGTCTCATTGGTCAAAAGTTGAGTCGGGCGGAACGGCGGTTGAGGCAGAAGCAGGCTTTAGAACAGGTCGGCCTGGCTTATCTTGACCTAGATAAGCGCATCTTTGAGTTATCGGGCGGAGAATCGCAACGGGTTGCCTTGGCAAAAGTTATCTTAAAGAATCCACCCTTTATTCTGGCAGATGAGCCAACAGCTTCAATAGACCCAGCAACCTCTCAGTTGATTATGGAGATTTTGCTATCTCTTCGAGATGATAATAGGCTAATCATTATCGCAACACATAATCCGGCAATTTGGGAGATGGCTGATGAAGTGTTCACGATGGATCGTCTGAAATAAAAATCCTTGTTTTTAATTGCACGATTAGTTACTGAAATATTATCATGAATCAATAATTGGAGTTAATTTAGAATTGTACTTTATTAATATTGAGGTAACTTTTTCTTGATAAAGGAAGAAATAGTGGAGAGGAAGTTAGATTGAAAAAATTCGACAATTATATTATTGAGAAGCCTTGCGATTCTAATTCAGATAAACTGCAAAAAATCTCAATAATTGAAAGTTTGGTAGATGATGTTTTGCAATTTTCTCTCAGAATCAATAATAGTGTAGGAGAGATTTTCCTCCTACAACCGTTTCAAAAGAAATATTTACCCATTGGAAGAAGATGTTGCAGTGGATAATGTGTTACTCACTGAAAAATATAATTTTCAACTAAAAGATTTTGAAGGATTCATTTCAAAATAAACAATAATTAAAGAATAAGAAAAATCCTCCGTTTCAAAGAGTAGGGAACTCTTTGTGACAGAGGATTTTTTCTATAGGGCTTTAGCAGCTGCAATTGCGGCTTCGAAGTTTGGTTCAGAGTTGATATTATCCACGTATTCAACGTAGCGAATCGTATTGTCAGTGTCGAGGATAAAGACTGCGCGTGCCAATAGGTGCCACTCATTGATTAAGAGAGCATAATCACGTCCAAAGGAATGGTCGAAATAGTCTGAGAGCATGATGGCATTTTCAATACCTTCAGCACCACACCAACGTTTTTGGGCAAATGGTAGGTCCATAGAAACAGTCAAGACGACCGTGTTGTCCAGTCCAGCCAGTTCTTCATTAAAGCGACGCGTTTGAGTTGAGCAGATACCTGTATCGATAGAAGGCACGACACTCAAGACTTTTTTCTTACCATCAAAATCAGCCAGAGATTTTTTAGAAAGGTCTGTTGCAGTGAGAGAAAAATCAAGCGCCTTGTCGCCGACTTGTAGTTGTTTACCTGTAAAGCTCACAGGATTTCCGAGAAAAGTTACCATA
>CAUPZW010000049.1:0-9224 GCA_963515655.1 Streptococcus mitis | reverse complement strand
GCCTCGCCCACAACTTCTACATCGTCTTGGAGGTCAAAGTAGCTTTTCAAGCCCAAGCGGACCATTTCATGGTCATCTACTAGTAAAATTCTCATCTTTACTCCTTTATCATTCCTTATCGAGCAAGGGAATACGAATATCAACTGCCAGCCCTTGCTTGGGAGCTGTTAATAACTGAACCGTACCTGCCATATCTTCAACCCGCTCCTTGATATTACGGAGTCCATAACTCAGGTCATCTAAAGTCCCCAACTGGAAACCAATCCCATTGTCCACCACCTTCAGTTGCAATTCAACATTCGTCTGATAGAGATAGACATCCAGACAAGAGGCCTGGGCATGGCGAAGGGTATTGCTAATCAACTCCTGCAAGATTCGGAAAATATGTTCCTCAATCTTCTTGGGCAATTTCGTCACATTTTGCTTGAAAGCAACCTTGAGATCACTCTTGTCCTCAAGCTCTTTTAAGAGGATTTGAATTCCCTCAACCAGACTCTTCTGCTCCAGTTCAACTGGTCTCAAATGCAAGAGCAAGACCCGCAAGTCCTTCTGGGCTGTTTCAAGGATAGCTGTAACACTCTGCAACTGGGTCTGCATCTTTTCTCTATCCAGTTTCAAAGCCTGCTGACTGACGCCTGATAAAATCATATGGGCCGCAAACAACTCCTGACTAACCGTATCATGCAAATCCCGAGCAATCCGCTTTCGTTCTTTCTCGATGATTTCCTCTTCCTGAGTAAGACTGTGATTTTCAGCTTTTTGAAGAGCCTCTGTCAAGAGGTTAAGTTTCCCTGACAAGGACTTGAAACTGGCATCCAAATCTGGATCAGCAACCTGAACCACTTCTTGCCCTGCCAACAAACGCTTGATATTAGCCTGCATTTTTCTTAGAGAAAGTTCTTCCACACCTCGCCAAAACAGGGCTAAAAAACAGGTCATGGACATGCTGAATACCAACAACAAAAAGACAAATTTTTCTGTTTTTTCGACATCATGCAAGAAAATTGACCAGTCAAAATCAAGAATTTCCAGCAAGCTGTGGGAGAAAAATAAGACAAACAGGAAGGAGGTGAGAGCAATAATTACATAGGCTTGTTTTTTCATCCTCTAATCACCTCAACATCCCCAATCATAGTGGTCAAGAAAATCTTGACACTCTTGTTACTCTTAAGGTAGTCTCTTGTTTCTTGATGATAGTGTTCATTTCGGAGGGCTCGCTTGGGCTGATTGAAAAAAGTCAAATCACCATAGAGACAGTTAACGCTGAGACTGACTTCCACATCTACAGGTACGATGATTTTGGTCGTTCCTACCATCTTTCTGAGGATAATGACATTGTCATGATTGGTTAGGATGACCCTCTCCAGATGAATAGTATCCTTGCCCATGAGACGAAAGAGATTGATATCATCAAACTTGCAAGTCTGGTAGCTTGAAAAATGATGGAGATTTCCAAACCAACGATTTTTCTCCTTCTTAACCATCACCACCTCTTCAAAAACCAAATTTGTCTGCTCTTTTTCCTGGTTCATCATCGGATAAAGAAGAAAGAGGCTATAGATGACCGCAACAAAAATAGCTAGAATCACAAAAGGATTGAGCATGACGATGAAAAAGAAGAGAATGGTTGCCACCACTAAAAGAAGATTATTGCCCTCTTTACCAGTGTAATAGCGAATTAAAAGCAAAAAGAGGAATAAAATCAGCAGAAAACGCGAAAAATGCTCTGATACCATCAAAATCAGAGCTCCTGTCAACAGACAGGCTTCGATAAATAAAAAGATTTTAAATTTTCTCATAGGTTGATCCTCTCCCTTCTATTTTATCACAATTCAAAAAAGTCACCTCGGTCTGAAGATGGAAAAAAGGCGGTGGTTACGCCTTTTTCATCTGATCATTTGCTTCTTTTAATTTTCCATAAAGAAGATAGTCTACTTTTTGCAGATCGGCTATGGTAGCACAATTAAGAGCACACATAATCAAGCGTAGATCTGCTTTCCAGCCTTGGACAATGCCGATCACTTCTTCAACTGTGTAGGTTTCAACCAATTCTAGAACTGTTCGAGACAGGCCTACAGCCTTGGCACCAAAGACCAAGCACTTAATCATATCCAGCGGATTCCGAACGCCTCCACTGACCAAGAGTTCGATCTTGTCTTTCCAGTCTTGGGCATTGAGAAGGGCTTGCATGGTGGACTGACCCCATTGATTGAGGTAGTCACGTTGACCACTGCGACTGTTTTCAATGTAGGCAAAGCTGGTACCACCACGACCAGACAGATCAACAGTTCGAACGCCTAGCTCATAGGCTCTCTCGATGGTCTTGGCATCCATCCCAAAGCCAACTTCCTTGAGGACAATCGGAACAGGGATTTGCTTGCTATAGTCTGCTAGATGCGATTGCCAGCACCTGAACTTTCTTTCTCCCTCTGGCATGAGTAATTCCTGCATGACATTGACATGCACTTGCAGGAGAAGAGGATTCATCTCTTCTACAGTCTGAAGGCCCAACTCAACAGGCTTGTCCAATCCAATATTGGTTCCAAGGAGGAGATTTGGATGATCATACTTGACAGAAAAGGAGTCATCTGCTGGATCTTTGAGGGCTGCGCTATAAGAGCCCGTTACAAATAAAATACCACAAGCTTCCGCCACCTGAGCCAGTTTTTGATTAATTTCTTTACCTTTTTCACTCCCACCTGTCATGGCATTGATATAAAAAGGAAAGTTCCACTTTCGACCAGCAAATTCTGTCGAAAGATCGATTTCATCCAGGTCGTAAAGAGGCAGGGAAGAATGAATCAACTCCACCTCATCAAAGCTATTATAGGAACTTTTCTGCTCAAGGGCATAGCGGATGTGCTCATCCTTACGATTTGTCGTCATGTCCTATCCTTTCTTGGTATAAGAGCTCAATCCCCAGATCGGCCCAGCGATTTTTTAATGTTTCAGTTGATTGCACATCAAAACTCAAGGCAATCCCACAGTCACCGCCACCAGCGCCACTACTCTTGGCAACAGCCTGCAAATCTTGACTAGCTGTCTTCAGCTGTCTAAGCGAAGGCGTGTAAATATCCGCGCTCAAGCCTTCTAAAAGTTGACTGGCCACTTCTACTTTCTCGATAATTTTTTCTGCTTTCCCCTGCTCCAAGGCTTCTACCAAAGAAACCACCGTTTCTTTTGAGGAAGTTAAAAAATTCTGATTGATATTTTGCTTGATTTGCTGGACCATGTTACTAGACACAGCCACTTCCTTGGTCCATCCCACTAGGAAATCACATTCTAAAGTTGGTTTCACTTGCGAAATTGAAAAGCCCCAATCACGCTCTAAAACTGTCGCCAACTTTTCTTCTTTTAGCCAAGCAGCCACCTTCTGGCGATCAAATGACTGGTAAAGAACCAATTCCTCTGCCACAATACAGGCAATGTCACCCATAGAACCATTGTCTCCGCGCTTGAGCAGGACAGCACTGGCCAGCTTGAACAAGAGATACTGATCAACCGAAAGCTTATACAGAGCTAGCAGAGCCTTGATGACCAAAACAACGACGCTACCGCTAGAACCCAGACCAAACTTTTTCCCTTCTCGTTCCATTTTTCCTCGAATCTCCAAAGAAAATGATTGCAAGATCTGCCCACGATCAACGAGGAAGTCATTCATCAAAGCAATTGTTTCTTGAATCAAACTATAGTCAGGATTTGGCGTCAAATCTACTGCTAAATCAAACATATCTGAATAGATACGGTAGCTATCAGAAAAAGCAATCTCCCCCTTCATATAGATGGGGATGGCCTTTATCAAGGCCAACTGTCCTGGCTCTAAAATAGCATACTCACCCGCCCAATAGAGTTTTCCGCAAGTTTTAACAGCAATCATCTTGACTTAAATCCTTTGTTTTTGACACGATCAAGCGATAACGTTGACCGAAGATTTCTGATAAATGCTCCAAGTCTTTCTCTTGACAGAGGACTTTGACATTGGGACCAGCATCCATAGTAAAGTAGCAGGCTTCCCCTTGTCCACGGAGCTGGCGAACAAAGTTCATGGCTTCATAAGAGGCATCCGTCAGATAAGAAAAGGCTGGTGATGCTGTTTTAGTCGTAGCGTGCATAGCCAGAGCATTTTTCTCCGTTAATTCCCCAACTTTGGCAAAGTCATTTTCTTTGAGATATACCAGCATATCCTGATAGTCTTTCTCAGACTGACTCACCCAGTCATCAAAGGTCGTCGAGGTTTCCACACAAAGTTTCATCCCATCACGGCTAGAGATTGGTTTTTTCTTGTCTTCTAGCACCAACATAATCATAGCTAGTTTCAGGTCTGTCTCTACAGGGTAAATTTCCCCACTATCCTTATCCCAGGCACCGAGTGGTCCATAAAAACTCCGAGAAGAAGATCCAGAGGCAAACTTAGCCTCCTGCGCCAACTGGCTCCGAGTCAATCCAAGCTGAAAATAAGCATTACAAGCCTTGATCAAGGCAGACAAACCACTAGAACTTGAGGACAGACCCGCCGCGGTAGGCATATTGTTCTGAGTATCAATACGGACAAAGCTCTCACCATCTGGACGATAACGGTCAATAATCTTACTCATCTTGGCATGCTCCGCCTTATTTTGTAACTGGCCATTGATATAAAATGCATCAGCCGTCGCATCCGTCGGTAAAGGCGACAAGGTCGTCTCCGTGTACATATTTTCCAAAGTCAGAGAGATACTACTAGTAGCAGGCACCATCTCTTTTTCTTTTTTCTTTCCCCAATATTTGATAATAGCAATATTTGCGTAGGAACGTACTGTTACAGGCTCTCTATCCATGTCTGAACAGCTCCTTTCTCTTCTAATCTTTCTGCTAGTTCTTGAGCTTGTATTAAATCGGCTGCCAAGGCTATGATACAGCCTCCTAGCCCACCACCGCTCATCTTGGCACCCAGAGCACCATGACTAAGAGCAGTTTCAACTAGAGAATCCGCCTCTGGGCTACTGACACCAATTTCTTTTAAATGCAAATGCGCTTGACTGAGGATTTGCCCCAGTCCTTCAGCATCTTTTCGTGAAATCGCATCCTCTGCCTGCTGGGTCAATTCTCCCAAGGCATGCAAAAACGGTAGGGCATCCTTGCCCTTGTTTTGAACCACTTGGATGGCTTCACGAGTATGACCATAAACACCCGTATCGGCAATGATCAAATAGGCGGATAAATCCATCTCAAGCTCTGTAAATCCTACGTTCTTAATAAAGCGAATAGGCTGGTCACTGAGACAGGTCTTAGCATCCAAACCACTAGGATTCATATGGGCAATCATCTCCGCCCGATTGACCAAGATTTCTAGTACATCATGAGGCAGTTCTGCCTGATAGTAGTCAAATACTGCACGAATGGCCGCTATGCTGATAGCAGCTGACGAACCCATTCCCCGTTTTTCAGGGATAGCCGAGTCAATCTCACAGCGAATGCAGGCTTCTTTGATATTCAAATACTCCAGAGAAGCATAAACTGCCATGGACAAGGTATCTTCCTCATAAAGGCGCCAAGGTCTGTCAGCAGGAACTACCTTACAAGTCACCTCCACCTCCAAAAGAGGCAAGGAAATAGCAGGATAGCCGTAAACGACCGCATGCTCCCCTATTAAAATTATCTTACTATGTGCCTGACCGACACCAACCTTTTTTGTCATGTTATCCTTTTACTAGACGAAAAAGTCGTCTCATACTCAATGAAAATCAAAAAGCAAACTAGGAAGCTAGCCGCAGGCTGTACTTGAGTACGGTAAGGCGACGCTGACGTGGTTTGAATTTGATTTTCGAAGAGTATTATTTTTCCTACAAGTATTTATTCTCTCCTATCTATTTTATTATATTTTCACAAAAAAAGCGATTGTTTCCTTCACAATCGCCTCTTTCATTATTGAACCCATTCGCCATTATAGTTGACAGAATAGCCATCTACAGTGGTATTCACTGCTAAAGCACCTGAGCTATAAGCATAGTACCATTTACTACCGACCTGGAACCAACCAGTTACCATAGCTCCTGATGAACGGAGATAGTACCACTTGTTACCAAGGTTTTGCCAGCCCATTTTCATATCCCCATTTGACTGGTCTAAATAATACCAAGTTAAGCCTTCCTGATACCAGCCAGTTGCCATTGCTCCTGATGAACGGAAGTAGTACCAGTTATTACCTAGATATTGCCATCCTGTTCGCATAATGCCAGTTTCTGGGTCTAGGTAATACCATGGAGCAGGTTTGCTTCTATCAATGCCAAAAGTAACATGGAAATCTTGAGTCCAACCCTTAGCAACTTCACCAATTGATAGTGGATTGTAAGAATCATCGCCAGAAATTCCTAGCTTATTTAAATAATACCAATTGCCGTCTTCATAAGTCCAACCTGTCTTTACAGCATAATTATTATCAAAATAATAAGTTCTCTTTTCAGCAGATAGAGGATATTGTTCACCGTATACTTTTCCTGTATTTTCAGACGTTTTTGCCTCTAGTACTTGTTTATCTGTTTGTTCTAGCAAAGCACCATCTTGTCCAAAATAGTACCACTTCTCTTGAAGGCCAATTTCTAAGACTGGACGATTATTAAATAAATTATCACGATAACCTGTTCCATGAATTTCTACGTATTGCCAACCGACAACCATCTCTCCTCTATCACCAAAATAGTAAGTTTTACCGTCTATTTTATGCCAATAGATTGCTTTATGATCATCTTTTACATAATATTTTCTATTATCCTTATCAACAAATTGGCCACCTGTGGTATCCGCAAATACAGTATTTGTAGCTAGCAAACCAAAGAAAAATGTTGCTAGTGCGACTTGCATCATTTTTTTCAAAAGCTTCATTTGTATCTCCTCCAAGATTAAATCCACTCCCCAGATGAAGCAAAGTTATAAACTTTACCATCAATAGTTTGGCTACCTGTAACCATTGCTCCAGAGGAATTGAGATAATACCAGTTTCCTCCTACTTTTGTCCAACCTGTCTTCATATCTCCATTACTTGCATTTAGGTAGTACCAAGTTGAACCATCTTTCACCCAACCAGTTGCCATGGCTCCTGATGAACGGAGATAGTACCACTTGTTACCAAGATATTGCCAGCCTGTCTTCATATCGCCATTTTCAGCATCTAGATAATACCAAGTTGAGTCTTCCTGATACCAACCAGTTGCCATGGCTCCTGATGAACGAAGGTAGTACCACTTATTGCCAAGTTGTTCCCAACCAGTTTGCATGATACCAGTTTCTGGATCTAGATAGTACCAAGCTGAACCATCATTTATCCAACCTGCACGTCTTTCACCACCAATATAGTTTTCTCCATTAATTTCCGTTTTAGCTAGATAATACCAATTAGACTGGTCATAAAGCCAACCTGTCTCTAAAGAATGATTTTGATTAAAGTAATAGTTCGTGTAAAAACTCTTCTCTTCTTTATCTTCCAGATTTGTACGTTTTTCCCCATACTTTCTTCCAACACTGTCTTTAGTTTTAATCTCTAATGCTTTCCAACCAACAAACTCTTGTAGCACTCCATTTTTGTCAAAGTAGTACCATTCTGGCATTGGGGAACCTTCTAATCTTATACCATTAAGGTAAGGACCAATTGTATATCCTTTAACTGGCATTGGAATGTACTGCCAACCAACAACCATTTCACCATTATAATCAAAATAATAGGTCTTGCCATCAATCACTCGCCAGTAGGTTTCTTTGAGTTCACCCTTCTTGTAGTAGGTTCTACCATTTTCTTGGACAAATTGCCAACCTTCTGAATCAGCATCATCCGCCAATACTGCACTTGTCGCTAGCAAACCGAAGAAAAAGACTGCCAATGCAATTTGCATCAATTTTTTTATTATTTTCATTAGACGTATCCTCCTGCAAGAATTATAGTAAAAATTAAATTGTATGTCAATATGACGGCTTTAAAATCATATAATAACGAAACATATTAAAAATTGAAACAGTAGTAGTACACTTTGGCTTTGAAAATATTTTTAGAAATTATAGTATATTGAAACTATAATAGTACACCATGACTCCTAAAATATATCATATTGAATCTAGAATACTACATTGTGCATACTAAAATATTCCTAGAAATTAATTTGAATTTCCTAATCTATTTCTTCACATCTTATTTCACTCCACTATATTATGACGCGCTTACAGTCAGCCTTCAACTTCCTGAAATGCAAAAATCCCCTAGCAGACTTTCCTGCTAGGAGATTTTCTTATGAGAGGTACTTATTTAAGCTTTGAAAATCGGACTTATCATCTGATAATTATCAAATAATCTGCCAATTAAGCTTCTTCGTCTTCTTTACGACGACGGCCTGCAAGACCAAGACCAAGTAATGCACTTGCGGCTGCTGCTACCATAGCTACAGTAGAATCTACTGTACCTGTATTTGGCAACTCTTTCGCTCCTGCTTTCTTAGCTGGTGTTGCTGCATGTGAGCCTTGTTCAGCAGATGTAACTGCTTTATCAGCTGGTGCTACTGCATGTGAGCCTTGTTCAGCAGATGTAACTGCTTTATCAGCTGGGATTACAGCTGTGCTACCATCTGGGAAGGTTACTGTAGTTGTGCCATCTTTACCTACTTTAACATCTGTTGCTGTTGGGTTTGATTTCTTAACTGCTTCTGCTACTTTAGCTTTTTCAGCGTCTGTCAAGTTGCTTGGATCTGTAACTTGTGTTACTGATGGATCTTTAACACCATCTGCATCCTTAGACTTATCATCTGCTTTATTAGCTGGGATTACTGCTGTTGTGCCATCTTTACCTACTTTAACATCTGTTGCTGTTGGATTAGATTTCTTAACTGCATTATCTGATGGGATTACTGCTGTTGTACCATCTGGGTAAGTGACAGTTGCTGTGCCATCTTTGCCAACTTTAACATCTGTTACTGTTGGGTTTGATTTCTTAACTGCTTCTGCTACCTTAGCTTTTTCTGCTTCAGTCAAGTTGCTTGGATCTACAACTGGTGTTACCGCTGGATCCTTAACTGCGTTATCTGATGATTTCTTAACTGTATCACCTGATGGAATAACAGCTGTGCTGCCATCTGGGAAGGTTACTGTAGTTGTGCCATCTTTGCCAACCTTAACATCTGTTACTGTTGGGTTTGATTTCTTAACTTCGTCTGCTACCTTAGCTTTTTCTGCTTCAGTCAAGTTGCTTGGATCTACAACTGGTG
>CAUPZW010000048.1:0-9649 GCA_963515655.1 Streptococcus mitis | reverse complement strand
TTCAAAGAACAGGTAGCTTTATTATAGATAAGAGTAGTTGAAATTTTTATCACATTTTTGGAGTTATTGGAATAAAAAAAGCAACTCACTGCTTTACGAATGAGTTACTTTTGTACTAAAATATTTGTTGCATAATTTCCCTAATAACCTGAACAGAGTTATCAAATGAGATATCTTTAGCATACTTAAATTGGCGTTGATAACGAATCCATAGCTCTTTCTGATAATCAGAAATTTCAATTCCTCTCACTTGTTCTTCCCAATTATCAATAGTATCTTTACTTTTACGTTTTTCTGCCGTATTCTCAAGTGCATTTTTTAATAGTTCAAGATTAATCTCTTCTTTTCTAAGTTTATACAAGGTGAAAAGATCATATCGATCACGTGGACGCGTCGAAGCTAGTCCCCTACTGATGATTGTTTCTAACTTTTCAGCAAGTACAGTCTCTAGATTATATGTCCATATCTTGATGCTTTCATTAGTAAAGATAGAAGTCATTGAATAAGTAATTTCTCTTGGTGTGATCTTATCACCAGTAGTAATATCAATAAAAACAACCTCCTTTAATGTATCAAAAGTTGCATTTAATTTTAATGAAAATCCTCCATATTCATCATCTTGGCGAATAGGTTCTAGCTTATCTACTGAAAATGAAAATCCATCAGTTTTAGAACAAAGAATCTCTTCAAAGATATGAATCAAATTTTCTCTGCTCATTTCGCTTCCCTTCAGAGTGACATCTAAATCCATTGTGGTTCGCTTATCTAGTCCAATCATTTGACCTATTAGATACCCTCCTTTTACAATGAAGGAATCTCTATAAGAACTAGTAGAAATCAGCTTTAACACTTGCTCAATTAAATAATGTTGTTGTACTTGTTGAGCTGGAATTCCTTTATCTTTTGAAATGTTTTTGATTTTTGCTTTAAAGCTATTGGCATTTGAAAACATTAAGACAGTACCTCCGTATAAGATTGTAACTTATCAGTTACTTTAAATAGCTGGGCATAATAAAATAATTTGTGTAAATGAATTTGATTCTGTTGAAAATATTTCTTAAACGCTGGTGCAATAATTTGAAGATCCACCTGATGAACTGGTCTTAGACACTCAACCAAAACTCGTTCAACTTCATAAACTTTAATAAATTGGCCAGGAAGACGCTCTATTTCAATAATTCCTTCACTATAGTGAGAGCGTAAAATAATAGGACATATATCTGCTTCCTTAATGTTTTTGGTATTCGTACCATAAGGAAAACTCATCGTCATGTTAAAAGGGATAGTCAAAGATAAACCATGTAACCAAAGTGCTGTCTCCAAAGAAAAGATTCCCTTTGGAAATCGATACTGAAGGACAAACCACTCATCTAAATAAATATCAGGTAAGCGATATAAGCCTTTTTCTTCAGCATCGATTTTTCCTTCTGTAACCATTTTTAATAAGGTTTTGTAGTGTAAATTTTCATCTATTACTTGTTTAAAAGTTAAAAAACCATACTGATTGAAAGAGTTCATCAGTTTCTCTCTTTTATCAACCATATCATTCTCCTTTCCTAGAAACAAAATGCTAACATCTTCTGTATATGTTAGCATTTTATTTCTTAAAAATCAATTCATTTAGTTTTTTATTTCAAACTGAATCTATAAGTAAGACAGAGCACCTATTTTAAACAAGCAGCAAACTATAAACTAGTAGGTTCCACACTAAATGTAGCCCCATACTGCCCCATAAGTCAGATTTATAGCGTACAAGCCCTAAAAACATCCCAAGTGAAACATACAAACACCAAGCTAGAATGGTTCCTGGATGATGAGCTAAGGCAAATAAAACACTTGTCAAAGCAACTCGAATATCTAATTTTCTAACCAAGTTCCATAAAATTTCTCGATACAAAAATTCTTCAACCATACTCGCATTGATTAAGAACAATAAAAATGAAAACCAAGGAACTTGATGTTGAAGCCCAATTAAGTTTGCTTGATTCGTGCTTCCTTGAGCATGAATTAGACTAAAACATAGACTTATAATCAGTAGGCTAACGAATCCAATACCAAGCCATTTTATCCTAGTTTTCATATTGACCTTGGCCACTTGTTTACGTTGACCATACATCCATAAAAAAGAAATGAGCGACGCACCATAGAGAATCTGTAGTATAGTTAACTCACCGATACAAAGAAATTTCAGTAAATATAGGGATACCAATAGGGCATTTACTTGTTGAAATATATAAACTGGAATTATTCTTTTCATAGTTACCTCCGAAATAAATCTTCATAATCTAAATCTAATACCTGCACAATCCTTTCTACCCATGGACTTTGAGGCATTCGTTGTTCCATCTTATAGTGGCGAATCTTTTGATACAAACGATTCAATTCACTTGGATAGTGAAACTCTCCCGCAAACATTTTTCTGGTTAACTCAATCCAGCTGATATTTCTTTCAGCCAAAATAATGGACAAGTTCTCCCAAAATCGTTCAGCCATATTGCTTCTCCTTTAGTTAGATAAATAATGTGTTTGTGCCATGTAAATCAATTGTTTCGTATCTCTTGGCAATAAAGCTCTAGCCTCTTCCAAATTCAGATTTGGATAAACTCTCTTATTTGAAACCGCAAGAGGAAGTCTGATGGTTAGTTCAGGATTTTTTAAGATCATCTCAATGAAATCCGTTAATCTTAAATTGTCACGGTTCTTAAATCGTAATAAATTTGGAGATAAAAACTCAAAACAATCTGAAGAATAACTCATCATCTCTATTAATTTATCCCTTGTCATTTCAGAAACTGAATGACAAGATACCTCGATACCATAGTTTTGGAAAAAGTCTAAAAGAAGTTGATTTCTTTGGCTATTTTTACTTAGATAGAGATCAATCATGGGAGACCTCCCAAAGATTCGGTTCCATTTGATATTCTGATACGATTAAGGAATCTAATAAATTTGCGAAGTTAATTGGTTTCTTGTCTTCATCATAAGCTTTTACAGTTACTTGGGTTGTAAGTATTCCCTCTTTTCCCTCGGCTCGATAGCCTTGTCCATATAAAACAAAAACAAGATTCTGATTATCATCTACAAAGGCATCAGCTCCGTTCTTTATATCCTGACTTTCAAGGAATTCCATAATGTTTTGAAGATAGGATTCATAAAATAGTGGGTAATTATGTTTTTTATGGTAATAATCTAAAAATTTTACTTCAAACTCACATGGATAATTGGGCATCAAAAATATTTGTTCATCCAACTGTATCATTTCTGCATCATGTAATTCTGTTTCTAATTCATCACAATATAGTATTGACTCTTTATTTAACGCTTTCATTTTTTTCCTCTATTTCTTTTAATTTCTTTGCGATTGCGGCAATCACAGGAACGGTTACACTATTACCAGCTTGTTTATAGAGCTGACTATTACTAGAAACTTTTCTAGCAGCTTCAAAAGCCCAATCAGGAAATCCCTGTAGGCGAAAACACTCTTTAGGAGTGATTCGTCGTATTCTCAAACGGTAAAATTGCCCATCTATTAAGACACCGGCTACATGATAAACTTGCTTATCTTCTCCTTCATAGCTAGCCACTACTACTCCCATTTGCCCACTAGTTGTTAACGTATTCGCTATACCTTTTCCAACTCTACCACGACGATACTGAGAACTTGGTCTTTCTAAATTGATTGAATCCCCAATCTCTGCTTGAGCATATCCTTTTTTCGTTGCTTCCCGTACTTTTAGAAATTGAATTGGTTCTGGAATTAGTATTTTGGGGATTTTATCTCCTCCTTGCATTGTTGTCAATGTTGGAGATAAACCCTTACTTCCATAGACGCGACCAGTTTCCTTAAAGCTAGTTGGTAAATCTCCAACAACGACAATACCATGGCGATCCTGAGTATTTAAAGTAAACATTGGCTCTTGATTATCCTTGAAACGTCTACCATTTTGTCTTTTTCCTAATCTGTCTGTTGTCATACAAGGAATCGCAACTTTAAATCCTTCTCCTTTTCCACGAACTAAGGTTGGCGCAAGACCTTCTGAATAATAGACTTTACCACTCATTCCACTTCTTGATGGATTCAAATTTCCTAGTACTTTCAAAGTCTCAGAGTTAGTTGCTTGACCTTCTCGTCTGAAAGGAAATAAGAGTCTGGTACCTCTCTTTCTAGAATGTCCGATAATAAACACCCTCTCTCTGTTTTGGGGAACGCCAAAATCCTTACTGTTAAGCACCTGCCACTCAACATCAAACCCCAACTCATCAAGTGTGGTAAGGATTGTGGTGAACGTCCGTCCCTTATCGTGATTGAGTAGGCCTTTAACATTTTCAAGAAAAAGAAAACGTGGTTGGATTTGTTTGGCCGCCCGAGCAATTTCAAAGAACAGAGTGCCTCTAGTATCTTCAAATCCCAATCGTCTTCCTGCGATTGAAAATGCTTGACAAGGGAATCCCCCACAGATGATATCGACTTTCCCTCTAAGTTTTTTAAATTCGTCATCTGAAACATCTCGTATGTCATGAAATTCAATTTCTCCTTCCGTTTGAAAAATGGACTTATAAGATTTCCTAGCAAATTTATCAATCTCACAAAATCCAATACACTCGTGTCCGACACTTTCCATTCCTAGTCGAAAACCACCGATACCTGAAAATAAATCAATAAATTTCATTTCTTTATCACCCCTTTCTGACCGACTATCAATGTCCAAAGTGTCACACCACTTGAAATGACAATGAGCATAACTAATATCCACTCGATTGGCGACATTTTAACCACCTCCTTTTCTAACACGGTTATTCCAAACGGAATATAGGCCATTAAACACAAATTCAGCAAGTACTTCCGCTCGTCTAACAAAGCGAACATTGTCAAGAGCATACTGATAGATTCTCTCAAAATCAGTCATAGCAATTTCACTGGCTGTTTCAGAAAAACCTTCTCGTCTAAATTGATCTTGTACCAATCCCCAAATATAATCTCGATCATATTTTGTGACCTTTTCTACTTTTCTTTTCAAAATAGGTTGAGTATTCCTATCCTCCTCATCCTCAATAAATAAAGGATCAGTCTCACTATATTTAGTCTCACTAACTTCAGTCTCACTAGGGGCTGAATATGAGACGGGGGCCGTTTCATTTTCAACCTGCCCTAGTCTTTTTTTAACACTAGCCCTGTTTGAATTAGCTACTGGGGTAGAAGATAATTCCCCTAAATAAATCTTATTAGCTAGTCTTCCTTTCTCACTTGAAGACTGTTGGACTTCATCAATTAAGTCATATTCTTTAAGAACTTTTTTGATGGACAGTAATTTTGACTTCGAACAACCTAACAGCCTCATCAGTTTAGAATTAGAAAATACTAAATAAACCGCCCCTTCTTCATCTATCCAACCACGACTGAGAGATAATTCTAAACGATCTTTTAAAATAGAATAAGCCACCTTTACTTCTAGTTTCATATCCATATATTTCTCTTCTTCAAAAAGAATTTTAGGTAATTTGTAATACCGTTCTGAAGTTTGGTATTGATTTGCGGTAATTCGTTTCATAGCGCACCTCCAAGTTCTTTGAGTATTAAATCTCCACTTGATTCCAAGTGAACCAAGCCACTTTTTTCCAATTCAGCCATAAGAGAGATGGCCTCAACAATATCTATTCCCATTTCACGTACTAAAAATGAAATGACAATATAGCGTGATGATTGTAATTCTTTTGTCATTTTCCCTCCTGAAAATAAAAAAAGGAGAACAATATACAATTGTTCTCTCGTTAGTTAAATATTTATTGTTGTATTCATTTTTCCGATGCGCAAACGACATCTACAAATACATATACATCTATGTGCCTTTTTAGGACTTTTCTGACGTCAAAATTGCCTTTATCTACAAAGACAAAATGCTTGTAAAATAGCTTAAAATCAAGGATTTTCACCCTTTTTTTCGTTGTAGCAACACTACACACTCCACGTGGTGTGTCTGAGGAAATAGATCCACCGGCTGAACTTTCTTCAACTCATATCCCAATTCTTGGTAGAGTTTGATATCACGCGCCATGGTTGCGACATTACATGAGATATAGGCGATGCGGTTAGCTCCTGTTTGGCTACTTGCCTTGATAAAGCTTTCGGTTAAGCCCTTGCGTGGAGGATCAACCAAAATAACGGTTGGTTGAATTCCTTCCTTGAGCCAATTCTTCATAGCATTTTCAGCTGTGTCGCAGACATAATAGGCGTTAGTAATGCCGTTCAAGCTAGCATTTTTCTTGCTATTCTCAACCGCTTCTGGAATGACTTCAACACCATAAACTTCCTTGACGTGTTTCGCAACAGAGAGGCCAATCGTTCCGATACCAGAATAGGCATCAATGACCACATCATATTCTTTTAATTCAGCAAAGTCAATGGCTGTTTGATAGAGTTTTTCAGCCATTTCAGTATTGACTTGGTAAAATGCTGGTCCAGCGATTTGGTAGTCATTTCCCAACATCTGGTCAGTAATATAGTCTTGACCATAAAGCGTACGCCATTCCTTACCAAAAATAGCATTAGTATTCTGGTCATTGATATTTTGCATAACAGACACAATCTCTGGGAACTGCTTGATGATTTGTTCAATCAATTGTTCCACACGAAAAATCTTCGGACGAGTGGTCACCAAAATGACCATAATTTGCCCTGAATAGTGTCCGCGACGCACCACAAGGTTTCGAATCAAGCCAGCTTGTTCCTTTTCATCATAAGGTTTCAAATCATAACGACGGAGCAAGTCGCGTAGGGCTACTACTACCTCGTCAATCACAGGATCCTGGATAAAGAAATCTTCCAGTGGCATGAGGTCATGGGAATTCTTACGGAAAAATCCTGTTTCCAAGACACCATTGACACGACGAACAGGCACCTGCGCCTTGTTGCGATACTTGACTGGATGTTCCATACCGAGCGTTTCAGTAACCTCTACATCTGAAATTCCACCAATCTTGTATAGACTGTCCTTAACCTGCTTGGTTTTAAACTTGAGCTGTTCTGGATAGGCAAGATGCCCCAAGTCTGCAATTCCTGAACGCAGGTAAGCTAAATCTAGATCTTGATTACGGTGTGGTGTCTGGATAAGGTATTCTTCCACTTTCCCAAATCCAATCTTTTTATTGACCTTGAGGACTCGCATGAGGATTTTTTCACTCGGTAAAGAATTCTCTACAAAAAATACCAAACCATCAACCTTGGCAACTCCTGCCCCTTCATGGGTCAAGTCAACAATTTCAACTTCTACAATATCATTTTTCTTTAACATTCTCTTCTCTTTCTATTGGCCGACAAAAAAGACGGCAACGTTACGGTTACCATCTATTATACCATGAAATTTCTTAAGAACCAAAACTCTTGAAGAAGTTGACAATGGCTTGCCAGAGGGAGCTTAAGAAGTTACCGCCGTCTTCTAGTGCCTTATCAGCATCAAAGTTAAGGTTGATATTTTTAAAACTGTCGCCAGCTTGTGAAACAATACTTTGTTTAAGGTCATTCAAGGTTTTAGTGAAGTCTGCATTGCTGAGGATATCACTTTTTGAGAGATTTAAAGCAAAATTGATGATGATATTGATCTGGTTTCCTGTTATAATCTGATCGAGTTTGTAATTTTTCAAGGTATCTTCAACAATTTTACGGACATCTTCTTCTGTCAGATTTCCCTTGCTTTCTTTAGCTTTGGCAAGTCCGGACTTGATATCAGCTAGGGCAACATTTAATTTATTAGCATCATAGCCCGTTTTGTCCTTGTTTTCAGCATTGATATCCGACAAAGCCTTCAGCTCTTCTTGAGCCAAGTCTTTATTTGCTTGCGGTACCTTGGCTCCATTAGCCTCTAGCGAATAGTAAATTCCTGCTAAAGCACTTTCTCCTGTAACGGGAATAGGTGCTGCTACAGTGATTTTGGCGTGTTCCACACCCAAGGTTACTGCTGCATTTCGGTACATATCCTGAGTCACCTTAGTGATATTTTCTGGTGTTTCAATCTTGACCTCAAGTGACGACTTGTCTCCCAGCTTTTGAATCTTGGCTGATGAATATAACTGTAAACTAGAGTCATTGGCTACATTCATAATTTTAGAATAGACATCAGGTGTCATGGTCTTGAGTTCTTTGGTGTCTGTTGAGGCATTGTAGCCTAATTTCTTAAGGGTTTGATTTTTTTGGTCTTCAGATAATGATGAACCTAGGACATATTCAGGTTGGACATAGGTTTCATCGATAACTTTTTGTACATCTGTTGCTGCATGGGCGCTACTCATAGCTGTTACTGCCCACAAGACCGCAGCACTGGTTAGAAAGAGTTTCTTTCTCATAGGGAATTTCCTCCTTTACCTTTCTAGAGTAATATATCTATCTTAAAGAAAACTTATAACAAAAACACCTGGACTAGCCAGATGTTGAAAAGAGAGTGAAACATTTGATGATGTAAAGGTTTAGTTGCACCTGTCTAGAATAGTAATAGTTTCCTCCATTTACGTAGAGTTCAGCACCGTGAAAAATAGAAATGGGGTGAATATAACTATAAGTCTTTCCAGTGGTATTGCCAAGTAAGGGAGCAACCGTATCACGAGAGTACTGTTTCGCCAGTGCTAGGGTATTTTCCTTGCCATTTTGGGCGATAAAATCGATATAGGCAGGTCCAAAATTATAGGCTTGAACAGCCGTCCAGACATCAACACCTTTATTTTGGGCCAGATAGAGATTGTCTGTCAGAGTTTGCACACCTTGTCGAATGCTAGACGCATTATCATTGATGGTATTGGTTGAACCACTTGCAGACTCACTAGACTGCATGACGTCGCCTTCTTTACCTTTTGTTTCAGTATAAATCATAGCGAGCACGAGCTCTTCGTTTGCTGGGGTGTCTTTTTCACTCAAGATTTCGCGCACCATGGGTTGATAGGTCATGACTTGCTTGACATCTTGGTGCACACGGTAAGCTTTATAGCCAGCAAAAAGGAAGACTGCTAGTACAAGCACTCTTCGAATTCGTTTAAACATTATTTACTTTGAATATCCTCGATATTTTTGATTAAGATAGAGTAGGTTCCATTGTCGTTTTGGATAAACTCGACCGATTCTGCGTCTTGATAGACGTTATTGGGAACGATGAGCTCAATTCCATTTGACAAGGAGAGTTTTTGGTTTTCAAATTTCTTTAATTGGCGACTGGCATCAATTTCATCAAATTGAACTGGCTCTGGCACTGCTTCCTTGACTTGGTCAATAAAGCTAAGACGTGCAGTGAGATTGTTGTCAAAAAGGTCATTTGCCAATTTTTCTGGAGACAATTCATTGCTTTCTTCAAGATTATTAAAAATAGCTGATTTGACCTTGGATTGAAATTGAAAATCATCTGTATTAAATGTTTCAGCAATTCTCTGAGCTGTTTTTTCCAGTTCCTTGATAGATTTCTTGGGTGAAATCTTAGGAGCAACAGCTAGGAGATTTTCTGAAAAATAGTTCAAGAAAGCACCATTGTACTTGATGCGTTTTTCAATCAGATGGTACTTGCGACTTTGAAGATTAACCACCAAGGCCTCATCAGCCCCTGTTCCAAACCCAGGCAGGTTATTCTGAGTTAGCTTGATTGGATTATCAACTTCTCCACCGAGGTGGGTCAAG
>CAUPZW010000047.1:0-9791 GCA_963515655.1 Streptococcus mitis | reverse complement strand
ACCTAGAATTCCTATAAACTAAATGTTTTCGCACTATTCTAAGCCATTGATTGCCTTAAATTTTAATTTTTGAAGGATTCTAAAGTTAGAATAGTCCCATCACAATCAGTTTTGAATTATTATACTCAATGAAAATCAAAGAGCAAACTAGGAAACTAGCCGCAGGCTGTACTTGAGTACGGCAAGGCGACGTTGACGTGGTTTGAATTTGATTTTCGAAGAGTATTAACAATTTAGAAACGCTATGATTCCACTCCTTTTACATTAAAAAGGAACTACATAAAGCAATCCCTTTCTGATTTTGAAATCATTTACTTAAAATTTGATAGTTGAGATAATCAATAGCCCATCTATAAAAAGAGTTATAGTAAAATTACTTATTTATTGATTTCAAGCTCCGACAACTGTGTTTGAATAACTGACAGTTCTGCACCAGCCTGAAGAAGAGCAGCTGCAGTATAGGCACCTTCTACAATTGGAACCCTATTGATCATGATACTTTTATCACTGAAATCAGCCACCATTTCTAAGTTCATTTTAGCAGAACCTAGGTCAAAAAAAGCTAATAAAGTATCTGCTGGATTTTCGGAAACAACCCTATCTACTTGATCAAAACTCGTTCCAATTCCTCCATCTTCGGTTCCTCCTACATAAGTAATCGGAACATCTTTAGCTACTTCACTAATCAGTTCAACGACACCTTCTGCAATGTGTTTGGAATGTGAAACGATAACAAGACCAATACTTTCCATTAAACCACCCCAGTTTCTAAAAGAGCAGTAAAGAGTAATCCTGATGAGAATGAACCAGGATCAATATGTCCAAGAGAACGTTCTCCTACATAAGATGCCCTTCCTTTAGTTGCAAGTAAATCTTTGGTAGCATTCACTACCTGATCAATAACCTCTTGAGTCAATTGACCAGCAGACAAAGCAGCAATAACAGGAGTCCAAACATCAACCATTGTCTTTTCTCCAACCTCTGCTTTCCCACGTTTGACAATCATATCCAAACCACTTTGTAAGATTTCCTCTATTTTCGAATTTGAATCACACTTGGCCATGCCCATAAAAGCAGAGCCATACAAGGGACCAGAAGCACCGCCTACCTTACTCAGTAGTTGCATTGAGACAAGTTTAAAAACATCACTGCTGGTTTCAAATTGCTTTCCTTCTAAGTTTTCCATAACTGCAGCCATTCCACGCGCCATATTTCCACCGTGGTCTCCATCTCCTATAGGAGTGTCTAACTCACTAAGGTAATCTTTCTGTTCTTGAATCTTTTCATTAAAAAGCTTCATCCATTCAAGAGCTTGTTCAACATTCATGCGACATTTCCTCCTTGAGTTTTACCAAGCTGGTGTAGTAACAGGTGCAT
The DNA here is from genome assembly GCA_963515655.1 of Streptococcus mitis. Lineage (GTDB taxonomy): Bacteria > Bacillota > Bacilli > Lactobacillales > Streptococcaceae > Streptococcus > Streptococcus mitis_DP. Next base: position 8,414 of record CAUPZW010000047.1, on the reverse strand, counting down.
TTAGAGCATCCAACCACTCATCATCTGCCAATCGAATCAATGTTAATGACAAACCAGCCATATCGATTGAAGTCATATAGTTTCCAATTTTCTTAAATGCTAACTGAACACCTTTTTCATGAAGTAATTTAGCCACATCATTTGCAAATACGTATTGTTCCATAAGAGGAGTGCTTCCTAAACCATTAATGAGAAGGCCATAGCGTTCACCATCTTTAAGTTGGAAACCTTCAGATAGTTTCTCAACCAATTCTGAGGCCAATTGTGCTGAAGGTTGCATTTTCTCTTTTTTATATCCTGGCTCACCGTGAATACCAACTCCATATTCAAATTCATCATCTTCTAGAACAAAACCTGGTTTCCCAACTTCTGGAACAGTAGCGCCAGATAGAGCTAAGCCAATTGTTTTAATTTCTAAGACAAGTTTGTCGGCCAAGTCCTTCATTTGAGCTAATGATTTACCAGAACGAGCCGCATCACCCAAAATTTTATGGACTAATATAGTACCTGCAACACCTCGACGACCTTGGGTATAGAGACTATTTTCAACCGCAATATCATCATCGACTACAACACTTGCTACATCAATACCTTCCATTTCAGCAAGTTCTTGTGCAATTTCAAAGTTCATAATGTCACCAGAATAGTTCTTGATGACCATGAAAACTCCAGCACCTTCATCAGCTGCCTTAATGGCTTCTAAAATTTGGTCCGGAGTAGGTGAAGTGAAGACTGCTCCACAAATGGCAGCAGATAACATTCCATCTCCTACAAATCCAGCATGACTTGGTTCATGTCCTGAACCTCCACCTGAAATGAGTCCAACTTTTCCTGTCTTTTCTGCCTTTCTGACGATGACATCAAAACCATCTAAGCGTTCTACCAAGTCATCATGCATGAATGACAATCCCTGCAACATTTCATCAACAACTTGTGTCGGTTCATTTATAATTTTTTTCATGAGAAACTCCTTTCGGCATCTACCTGTGTTTTCGTTTTCATTATATATTTTTTATCGCTGGCTGATAAGGGACAGATTCTATTATTTGTCCCCTTTTAAACCAGTTTAAAAAAATTTTTTGGTAAAATGAAGTAAGTAAAAGAAAGGTTTCCTATGGCATCATCACTCATTACAAAAAAACGAATTGCCAAGGCATTTAGAGACCTATTAGCTACTAGAGAATTTGACAAAATCTCTATTGTAGATATCATGGAATCAGCTGGCATTCGTAGACAGACCTTTTATAATCACTTTCTTGACAAATATGAACTGCTAGACTGGATATTTGAAACTGACTTAACCGAGTATATTACCAATAACTTGGACTTCATTTCAGGTCAAAAACTATTACAAGAATTATTTCTTTATTTCGAACAGGAGCGTGACTTTTATATTCAACTTTTTGATATTCAAGGGCAAAATAACTTCTATGACCACTTTATCAGCTACTGTCGCTTGCTTGTATCAAAAATTTTAAGAGAATACGGTCAGATTGATATCGATTCATCTGCTTATACTTGTTTTTTGCTAGACTATCATTCACATGCTCTAGCAGAAATCGTGAAGGCTTACGTCAATAAAAAAAGTCCAGTTCCACAACCAGACTTTCTCATCATGACAATTATTGGAAAGAGACCACAATGACATTTATTTCAAATCATAAACAGAAAATTATTTCAAGTTACATTTCAGCTACTGTTAACAGTCATCCTGAATTAGAAAAACACCCTACCTTACCATTAGTCTATCAAAAAAATCGCAATCCTCATCAGGTTCCAATATTGTCGGGTGGAGGTTCAGGACACGAACCTGCTCATATCGGATATGTTGGAGAAGGCATGCTTACTGCTGCCATCTATGGCCAATTATTTACTCCTCCTACAAGAGCTGAAATCTTAGAGTCCATTCGTTTTTTAAACAATGGTCACGGTGTCTTCATCATTGTAAAAAATTTCGAAGCAGACATCAAAGAGTTTAGCTCGGCCATTAACACTGCTAGACAAGAAGGAATTAAAGTCGGCTATAGTTTATCACACGATGATATTTCAATCGAACCCCACAATAAATTTCAAATTAGAGGGAGAGGGCTTGCAGGGACAATCTTACTTCATAAAGTTCTAGGATATGCAGCTCAAAATGGTGCCGACATCGAGCAACTAACTGATTTAGGTCATGATCTTGCTCCCGAAATCGCAACGATTGGCTTTGCAACGAAATCTGCTAGTCTCCCTCAAGCCACCCTTCCACTATTTACCTTAGAAGAAGGAAAAATTTCTTATGGTATTGGGATACATGGCGAAGAAGGCTATCGTATCGTCCCATTCCAATCGTCAGAAATCCTTGCAAATGAAATTATAAGTAAATTAAGATTGCACTATCATTGGAAAAAGGGTGATCAATTTATATTGCTTGTAAATAATCTAGGCACTACTAGCAACCTAGAAATGGGCATACTTATCAATGATCTCCTTCAACTCTTAGAAATTGAAGGAGTCACTATTACATTTATAAAATCAGGAACATTTATGACCAGTCTGGATATGGCAGGTATATCCGTAACTCTTTGCCCTGCGAAAAATAAACAATGGTTAGAAGCGCTCAATGCTCCAACGACAGCTTTTGCATGGTAATTCTCTTGTATAACTCAAAAGGGCTACATCACTTGATAGCCCTTTTAATCTTATCTCATATTTAAAAGAAATCATTCTTTTTCAAAGAGTCCATCTATACCTTACAATTCTTCTGATGAGCTTTGAGTTTTTTCAGAGCCCAATCATAATGGCTTAACGTGCTACTAACAAAGTAGGAACCTAGACTTGTTCCACCCGTCCACTTATAGACACCTTTGGTAAAGAGTTCATCATTGCTAAAGCATTCCATCAACTCTAAAACCTCTCTATGTGATTGTTCTAGGAGTCTAGTCGCTTCTTCTACGGAGGTTTGCTGGTGCTTCTTCCAAAAAGCGTCATTCATTTGTCCATAAGTTTTCCAATTATAAGGTTCAGGGAGAAAAGGTCTTTCTTGACCTTTTTGATTAGAATGTACCCAAGTTAAAAGTAATTGCTGCCATTCATAAAGATGAATTAAGACATCCCGTAGATTTTTATCCCTTTTCCAGTGAGCTTCTTTTTTCTTTGGGTCTCTTGAAAAATCAAATGGAGTCTATAGCTCATCTTCACTTAGTTGGGAGATGAAACGATTGAGTTTTTCATAGTTTTCCTTAGAGGCCAGCATTAGCTCCTCTTTTGTTTTCGGTCTAGGCACAGGAGTACTCCCTTCATATCTCTAGTTATTATTAGAAATTTTTTAGCCTTTAAATCTCTATAACTTATCCTTTAATTTCTCAACAAAGAGATAGGCTGCTGGACAGGTCAAGGTATTCTTAATCGTCAAATGGTTGATTTGATGAATCTTTTTGCGGTCTGTATGGGGGAACTCTCGGCAGGCCTTGGGACGAACATCATAGATGGAACAAAGATTATCTCCTCCTAAAAAGGGACAGGGCACGGATTTGAAAACTTTATCCCCATCTTCATCTACCTGCAGAAACTCCGCTTCAAAAGCTGGTAATTTCATTTTGAAATATTTGGCAATACGGGTAATATCTGCTTCCTTGAAGTCGGGACCCAAAGTCTTACAACAGTTAGCACAGGCAGTGCAATCAATTTCCTCAAAGACTTCTTGGTGAATCTGCTGGGCTATCTTGTCTAGATTTTTAGGAGGTTTTTTCTTTAGATTGGCTAAAACTTTACGGTGCTCCTTCTGCTTTTGCAAGGCTAGCTGGTGGTAATACTCAATATCAATTTCTTTAGACATGATTTCTCTCTTATTCTATTTGTTTCCCCTATTATATCATGCCTCTTCATCATTGAAAAGTGGACTTTACAAGACTATACTATTCCCGAATGTATCAAAAAACCTTGCAACTAGGTTACAAGGTTAATCACATTAATCGAAGTTAACGTATTCTTTTTGAAGTTCAAGAACTTCTTCCATTGTTGAACACTCTGTAAGGGCACGGTTAGCGTACTCTTCCATCTTAGCAGTGTCCAATTTCTTCATCAAGCTACGTGTACGAAGTACTGATGTTGCTGACATAGAGAACTCATCTAAGCCCATTCCGACAAGAAGTGGAACAGCTTTTTGGTCACCAGCCATCTCACCACACATACCAGCCCATTTACCTTCAGCGTGAGCTGCCTTGATAACGTTGTTAATCAAGCGAAGGATTGATGGGTTATATGGTTGGTAAAGGTATGAAACTTGTTCGTTCATACGGTCTGCCGCCATTGAGTATTGGATCAAGTCGTTTGTACCAATTGACATGAAGTCTACTTCTTTTGCAAATTGATCTGCAAGCATCGCTGCTGCAGGGATTTCAATCATGATACCAACTTGGATATCATCCGCAACTGCAACACCTTCAGCAAGAAGATTTGCTTTTTCTTCTTCATAAACTGCTTTAGCTGCACGGAATTCTTTCAAAAGGGCAACCATTGGGAACATGATACGCAATTGACCATGAACAGAAGCACGAAGAAGGGCACGGATTTGTGTACGGAACATTGCATCTCCAGTTTCAGAAATAGAGATACGGAGGGCACGGAATCCAAGGAATGGGTTCATTTCGTGTGGCATATCAAAGTAAGGAAGTTCCTTATCTCCACCGATGTCCATAGTACGAACAACCACTGGTTTACCATTCATTCCCTCAAGAACAGCCTTGTATGCTTCATACTGCTCATCTTCAGTTGGGAAGTCTTGAGAATCCATGTACAAGAACTCTGTACGGTAAAGTCCAACAGCTTCTGCACCGTTGTTGTTAACACCTTCAACGTCTTTTGGAGTACCGATGTTAGCAGCCAACTCGAAGTGTTTACCGTCAGCAGTCACTGTTTGAGCATCTTTCAAAAGTGCCCATTCAGCTTTTTGTTTAGCATAAGCTTCACCAGCTGCTTTAAATTCCGCCGCTTGTTCATCTGTTGGGTTGATAATCACTTCACCAGTAATTCCGTTAACGGCAAGGATATCGCCGTCTTTCACTACTTCAGTGATGTTATTTGTTCCCAATACAGCTGCAATTTCAAGTGTACGCGCCATGATAGCTGAATGGCTTGTACGTCCACCGATGTTAGTTACAAAAGCTTTTACAAAGTTTTTGTCCAATTGAGCTGTATCAGATGGTGTCAAGTCATGTGCAATCACGATTACTTCTTCGTTAATAGAAGCTGGGTTTGGCAATTTCTTACCAAGAAGGTTTGCCAATACACGTTTTGTCACGTCGCGGATATCCGCTGCACGTTCTTGCATGTATGGGTTGTCTTCCATACCTTCAAAGATAGTAATGAACATGTCAGTCACTTCTTTAAGACCTGCTTCTGCATTGACTTTCTTAGCACGGATTGTTTCTTTAATCTGACCGATCAATTCTGGGTCAGAAAGAACCATCAAATGAGCGTCAAAAACTTGAGCCGCTTCCTCACCTAGCGTACCTACAGCTTTCTCGCGGATAAGAGAAAGCTCGTTTTGAGAAGCTTCAAGAGCAACATCCAAACGAGCCTCTTCTGCGTTTGTATCTTCGACTGAAACAGTCTCGAATGACAAATCCGGTTGAACGAGTAGATATGCTTTTGCAACTGCAACACCGTCAGATGCTGCGATTCCTTTAAGCATTTCTGTCATTTTCCTTATGCCAATCCTTCTTTTTCCATTGTTTCTGAGATTGCAGCGATTGCGTCATCTGCGTCTGCACCTTCAGCTGAGATCGTTACGTCAGCACCTTGGCCAACACCAAGACTCATAACACCCATGATTGATTTAAGGTTAACTGATTTACCTTTGTACTCAAGAGTGATATCTGAAGCAAATTTGCTAGCAGTTTGTACCAACAATGTTGCTGGACGTGCGTGAATACCTGTTTCTGCCACTACGTGGAAATCTTTAGAAGCCATAGTTTGACTCTCCTTTTGTTCTTTCTTTTTTGAGTTATATTTGATAACCCTTACAATTTGGTATTATATCATCTTCTAGGATTTTTTTCAAGTATTTTATGGGATTTATTCGATTTCCTTTTCAGATAACTTGCAGAAAATCTTCTATCTTATGTAACAAAACACAGGATATAGTTTCTTTAAAAACGATTTATAGGATAATCATTGCTGTTTTATAAAACAAACACTACATATTGTGTTTTGTGAGCTTGACTAGAAAAACAGACCACTATATTTAGTTTTAAATCATTGACAAAAATTTATTTTCTGATATACTAGGATAGAACTAAATTTTAAAGAGGAGTTACACAATGGTAACCGTTTATTCTAAAAACAACTGTGTTCAATGTAAGATGACCAAGCGTTTCTTGGACAGTAATAATGTCGCTTATCGTGAAATCAATCTTGATGAGCAACCTGAGTACATCGATCAGGTTAAAGAGCTCGGTTTCAGCGCAGCTCCTGTTATCCAAACACCAACTGAAGTCTTTTCAGGTTTCCAACCAGGAAAACTGAAACAATTAGCATAATCTTAGTACATCATCCAGAAGAAACTGCTTCTAGGGCTAACTTAGAAGCCTTTCTTTTGTAATTAGATAAGGGAAATTTTATGGGATTAAAACATCTTGAGGACGTAACTTACTTCCGTCTCAATAACGAAATCAACCGTCCTGTTAATGGACAAATCATGCTTCATAAAGATAAAGAAGCCTTGGATGCTTTCTTTAAAGAAAATGTAGTTCCAAACACTATGGTTTTTGATTCAATCAAAGATAAAATCAACTACCTCATTGACCACAACTACATCGAAACAGCTTTTATCAAGAAATACCGTCCAGAATTCTTGGAAGAATTGTCTCAATTTATTAAAGAACAAAACTTCCAATTCAAGTCGTTCATGGCTGCCTATAAATTTTACAATCAATACGCCTTAAAGACTAACGATGGGGAATATTATCTTGAAAGTATGGAAGACCGTGTCTTCTTTAACGCCCTTTATTTCGCTGATGGGAATGAAGCTGTTGCAATCGATATTGCAAATGAAATCATCCATCAACGCTACCAACCAGCTACTCCTTCCTTCTTGAATGCTGGACGTGCTCGCCGTGGGGAGTTGGTATCTTGCTTCCTGATCCAAGTAACGGATGATATGAACTCTATCGGACGTTCTATCAACTCAGCTCTTCAACTTTCACGTATCGGTGGTGGTGTGGGAATTACCCTCAGCAATCTTCGTGAAGCTGGTGCACCTATCAAAGGTTATGAAGGTGCCGCTTCTGGTGTCGTACCAGTCATGAAACTCTTCGAAGATAGTTTCTCTTACTCTAACCAATTGGGTCAACGTCAAGGTGCTGGGGTTGTTTACCTCAATGTCTTTCACCCAGATATCATCGCCTTCCTTTCAACTAAGAAAGAAAACGCCGATGAAAAAGTTCGTGTAAAGACTCTTTCACTTGGTGTCGTGGTACCAGATAAATTCTACGAATTGGCTCGTAAAAATGAAGAAATGTACCTCTTCAGCCCTTACTCTGTAGAAAAAGAATACGGTGTGCCATTCAACTACATCGACATCACTGAAAAATACGATGAATTGGTCGCAAATCCAAATATCCGTAAGACAAAAATCAAGGCGCGTGATTTGGAGACTGAAATCTCTAAATTGCAACAAGAGTCTGGCTATCCTTATGTAGTCAACATTGATACGGCTAATCGTGCAAATCCTGTTGATGGAAAGATTATCATGAGTAACTTGTGTTCTGAGATTCTTCAAGTCCAAGAACCAAGCTTGATCAACGATGCTCAAGAATTCCTTCAAATGGGAACAGACGTTTCATGTAACCTTGGTTCAACCAACGTGGTCAACATGATGACTTCACCTGACTTTGGTCGTTCTATCCGTGCTATGGTTCGTGCCCTTACTTTCGTTACAGATAGTTCACACATCGTAGCTGTACCAACTATCGACCATGGAAATAGCCAAGCCCACACCTTCGGTCTTGGTGCCATGGGACTTCACAGCTACCTCGCCCAACAATTGATTGAATATGGATCACCTGAGTCTGTTGAATTTACAAGCATCTACTTTATGCTTATGAACTACTGGACTTTGGTTGAGTCAAACAATATCGCTCGAGAACGTGGTATTACCTTCCATAACTTTGAAAAATCAGACTATGCTAACGGAAGCTACTTTGATAAGTATTTGACTGGAGAATTTCTTCCAAAATCAGACCGTGTTAAAGAACTCTTCAAAGATGTCTTTGTTCCGAGTGCTGCTGACTGGGCTGAACTTCGCGACAAGGTTCAAGCAGATGGTCTTTACCACCAAAACCGCCTTGCTGTAGCACCGAATGGTTCTATCAGCTACATCAATGATGTTTCTGCTTCTATCCACCCGATTACGCAACGTATCGAAGAACGTC
>CAUPZW010000046.1:0-10333 GCA_963515655.1 Streptococcus mitis | reverse complement strand
GCATGGGCTTGCATTCTGAGATTATCCGTGATACAGCTCGTATTGTTGGTGGACAGCCTTTGCAGGGAGCAGAAGTTCTTTCAACTGACCTTCGTGCCAGCGCAGCCTTGATTTTGACAGGTTTGGTAGCACAGGGAGAAACCGTGGTTGGTAAATTGGTCCACTTGGATAGAGGTTACTACCGTTTCCATGAGAAGTTAGCGCAGCTGGGGGCCAAGATTCAGCGGATTGAGGTAAGTGATGAAGATGAATAAGAAATCAGGCTACGTAGCCAAGCGTTTACTTTTAGTCATCCTAGTACTGATTTTAGGCCTTCTAGCCCTAGGAATCGGTTTAATGGTCGGTTATGGAATCTTGGGCAAGGGTCAAGATCCATGGGCCATCCTATCTCCAGCAAAATGGCAGGAATTGATTCATAAATTTACAGGAAATTAGGCTGGAAAACCAGCCTTTTTCTAGAGATAAGGAGAAATATGAACAAAAAAACAAGACAGACACTAATCGGACTGCTAGTGTTATTGCTTTTGTCTGCAGGGAGTTATTATATCAAGCAGATGCAGTCGACAGCTAATAGTCCTAAAACCAAGCTCAGTCAGAAAAAGCAAGCTTCGGAAGCTCCTAGTCAAGAATTGGCAGAAAGTGTCTTAACAGATGCAGTCAAGAGTCAAATAAAAGGGAGTCTGGAGTGGAATGGATCAGGTGCTTTTATCGTCAATGGTAATAAAACAAACCTAGATGCCAAGGTTTCAAGTAAACCTTACGCCGATAATAAAACAAAGACAGTTGGCAAGGAAACTGTGCCAACTGTAGCCAATGCCCTCTTGTCTAAGGCAACCCGCCAGTACAAGAATCGTGAAGAAACGGGGAATGGTTCGACTTCATGGACTCCTCCAGGCTGGCATCAGGTTAAGAATCTAAAGGGTTCTTATACCCATGCAGTCGATAGAGGTCATTTGTTAGGCTATGCCTTGATCGGTGGCTTGGATGGTTTTGATGCCTCAACAAGTAATCCTAAAAACATTGCTGTTCAGACAGCCTGGGCCAATCAGGCGCAAGCCGAGGATTCGACAGGGCAAAACTACTATGAAAGCATGGTGCGTAAAGCCTTGGACCAAAACAAGCGTGTCCGTTACCGTGTAACCCTTTATTACGCTACAAATGAGGATTTGGTTCCTTCAGCTTCACAGATTGAAGCCAAGTCTTCAGACGGAGAATTGGAATTCAATGTTCTAGTTCCCAATGTTCAAAAGGGACTTCAACTGGATTACCGAACTGGAGAAGTAACGGTAACTCAGTAAAAGATAAGATAAACTCCTATATCACTTGTGGATGTAGGAGTTCATTTTTACTAGTTTAAGAAGGACTACAATAGACACTGATAAAAAATAATATGTACTGTATTAAATTTTGTGATATAATAAAGGATAAGATACTATTTTAGGAGAAGAACTATGGAAGACCCAAGTAGTCAGAATTTGTTGCTACAATTTGTTTTATTGTTTATCTTGACGGTATTAAATGCCTTTTTCTCAGCCACAGAAATGGCCATGGTGTCACTAAACCGTGCGCGTGTTGAACAAAAGGCAGAAGAAGGGGATAAACGCTATATACGTCTGCTGAAGGTACTAGAAAATCCTAACCACTTTTTATCAACTATTCAAGTAGGGATTACCCTGATTACGATTTTGTCAGGGGCGAGTTTGGCAGAAACTCTGGGACGAGAAATTGCATCTTGGCTTGGAAATGGCGAAACAGCTTATGCTATTGCAAGTTTTCTATCTTTAGCATTTTTGACTTATATTTCCATCGTTTTTGGGGAATTGTATCCTAAGAGAATCGCTCTTAATCTAAAGGATGCCTTGGCGATTCGTACAGCGCCAGTTATTATTGGGCTGGGAAAACTAGTTAGTCCCTTTGTTTGGCTCTTGTCTGCGTCTACTAATCTTTTGAGTCGCTTGACTCCTGTGGCCTTTGACGATGCTGATGAAAAAATGACCCGTGATGAAATTGCCTACATGCTGACAAATAGTGAAGAAACACTAGATGCTGACGAAATTGAGATGTTACAGGGAATTTTTTCACTGGACGAATTAATGGCCAGAGAGGTCATGGTTCCTCGAACAGATGCCTTTATGGTGGATATTCAGGATGATAGTCAAACCATTATCCAAAATATTTTGAAACAGAATTATTCTCGTATCCCTGTCTATGATGGAGACAAGGATAACGTGATTGGGATTATTCATACCAAGAGTCTTCTTAAGGCAGGCTTTGTAGACGGTTTTGACAATATTGTTTGGAAGAGAATTTTACAAGATCCACTCTTTGTTCCTGAAACCATTTTTGTGGATGACTTGCTAAAAGAATTTCGCAATACCCAAAGACAAATGGCAATCTTGCTAGATGAATACGGTGGGATGGCTGGTTTGGTGACCCTGGAAGACCTCTTAGAGGAAATCGTTGGGGAAATCGATGATGAAACGGACAAAGCAGCAATAGATGTTCATCAGATTGGCGATGATACTTACATTGTTCAAGGTACCATGAATCTCAATGATTTTAATAGCTACTTTGATGTTGAGCTGGAAAGTGATGACGTTGATACCATCGCTGGTTATTATTTAACAGGAATTGGGAGTATTCCAACGACTGAGAAACTCAGCTATGAATTGGTCAGCCAAAACAAACAGCTTATCCTAACCAATGATAAGGTGAAAAATGGACGTGTTACCAAGGTAAAAGTCCAAATCACAGAAGTCGAAATAGAAGAAGAAACAGAGTAAACTAGAGGCTTTTGTCACCATGCGTGACGAAGCTTTTTTCAGTTGATTTTAAAAGGGAATAGTATCCTTGAAAAAACTTGGCCCCAAACTTACCCCAAAAGTTTTTTAAAAGTTATTCGTATTTATCCGATGAAAAAGAAAAAAGCCCTTCAAACGGGGCTTTCTGTTCATTTGCAACTTGATAAATCAAGTTATAGAAGGCGGTAGACGGATTTGAACCGACGATCAAGCTTTTGCAGAGCCGTGCCTTACCACTTGGCTATACCGCCTTAACGTTTATTATTATACCTTGAAAATGATTTTCAGTCAATAGGTTTTTCAGATTTTTTGTGTTAATAAGCCTAAATATTCTGAAAATTCGTTTACTTTTCTTGAAATATCTTGAAATATATGGTATAATTAATAATAACCTATACTTTATAAGAGGAGTAAAGAAATGAAAAAAAATCAAGTGCTTGCTGTAGCGGGGGCTACCTTATTAGCGTCAGGAGTTCTAGCTGCGTGTTCAAACACTAGTTCAAATAATGCTAAACTAGCAAAAGATTACCAATATGTTTATCAAACAGATCCAGAAACTTTGGATTATATCGTCAGCAATATTGATTCAACATCATTCGTCACAACAAATGCTGTAGATGGTTTGTTGGCTAATGATAAATATGGTAACCTGGTTCCTTCTATTGCTGAATCATGGACAGTTTCAAAAGATGGTTTGACTTATACCTATAAAATCCGTAAGGATGCTAAATGGGTGACAGCAGAGGGAGAAGAGTACGCTCCTGTCACTGCTAAAGACTTTGTTACTGGTTTGAAACACGCCGTAGATGGAAAATCAAAAGGACTTTCAATCGTTAGCTCTTCTATTAAGGGATTAGAAGCATACATCAAGGGTGAAACAAGCGATTTTTCAACAGTTGGTGTAAAAGCACTTGATGACCAAACACTAGAGTATACCTTGAACCAGCCAGAAACTTTCTGGAATGACAAGACAACTAGTGGTGTCATGATGCCGGTTAATGAAGAATTCTTAACTTCAAAAGGGGAAGGTTTTGGTGCCCCAACAGATGCGAACTCTATTCTTTATAACGGTCCATTTGTCTTAAAATCTGTAACTCCAAAATCATCTATCGAGATGGCTAAAAATGATGCTTACTGGGACAAAGAAAATGTAAAAATTGAGAACGTTAAGTTCACTTTCTGGGATGGTAAGGATCAAGATGTGATTGCTAAAGGTTTTGCCGATGGTCAATATAGCAAGGCGCGTATCTTCCCTACAAGTTCTACATATGAAAAATATGCAGCTGACTTCAAAGATAACATTTACTTTAATGAACCAGGTGCAGGTGTTGCAACTGTCAGCTTGAACTATGGTCGTACAACGTATAACCACACAGCCAAAACAAGTGATGCCCAAAAGACATCTGCTAAGAAAGCATTGCTAAACAAGGAATTCCGTCAAGCCTTGAACTTTGCGGTCGATCGCAATTCTTACTCAGCTCAAACAAATGGTACTGACGGCGCTGCAGTAGCCATCCGTAATACGTTTGCACCTTATAATCTTCAAGTTGGTAAGAAAATATTTGGTGAGTTGGTACAAGAAAGCTTGGCTAAGACAAATTCTTCTACTTGGTCAAACGTATCTCTAGCAGATTCTCAAAATGGACTTTACAATGAAGAAAAAGCTAAAGAAGTATTTGCTAAGGCAAAAGCAAGTTTACAAGCTGAAGGTGTTGAGTTCCCAATTCACTTGGATGCCTTGGTTATCCAAGAATCAACAGCGGTTGTAAACCGTGTTCAATCATTGAAACAATCAATTGAAAAAGTATTGGGTTCAGATAATGTTGTTGTAGACTTGCAACAAATGACTCAAGCAGAAGCTTTACCAATTTCATTTAGTGCTCCGACAGCTAAAGAGCAAGACTGGGATATCCATACCTTGTCAGGATGGAACCCTGATTATCAAGATCCGTCTACTTTCTTGGATCAGTTCGTCATTAAGGGAGGAAACACTCGTCTTTACCTTGGTATCGACCAAAGCACTGATGCATCAGTAGTGAGCAAACTTGGTTTAGCTGACTATGGAAAATTACTTGATGACGCAAACAGCGAAAACCAAGATGTTCAAAAACGTTATGAAAAATACGCAGTAGCACAAGCTTGGTTGACTGATAATGCTTTGACAATTCCAGTAATGGCTTCTCCTAAAGAAACGGCCGTTTCATATGTTTCAAAAGTTCTACCATTTAGCTCTTCGTATTCTGTAGCCGGCCTTAAAGGTGAAAATTCAGGATACTTGAAGTACACTGAAGTTGGTGAAAAAGCAATCACCAAAGAAGAGTATGAAAAAGCTCGTGAAAAATGGTTGAAAGAAAAGACTGAGTCAAACGAGAAAGCTCAAAAAGAATTGGCAAGTCATGTGAAGTAAATAATTTTCAATAGAACTTTCTCTCCATGAGGAGAAGGTTCTTTTGGGATTTTTAAAGGAAATGATATGAAAAAATATATTTTTATGCGTGTTTTGCGGTCATTGGTTTCTATCTTCTTAGTAACAACCTTGACTTACACGATTATCTATACAATGGTTCCTCGAAAATTGATTTTCAAACAGGATACCAACTATAACAAGATTGCGACAACTGCTGATAAACGTGATAACTATGAGAATACCGTTTATGAGCGTATGGGCTATATCGAGTACTACGATACCAAAGAGTTGCAAGAAAAAGCTAGCCAGATGGATGCTTCGGTAACCGTTGAAGCTAATGACACCAACAAGGCTATCTATGAAAAATACATCAAACAAATCGGTCATGGTTGGACCTTGGGAGAATTTACTGAAAGTGGTCAATTCTACGCTACTCGTGAAATCCCCATTTTTGAACGTGTTTTCAAATTCTATGCTAACTTGATTGACATTGACCATACTAATAAAATTCAAGACCCTGAAAACCCAGACTTGAAACGTTACCTTCGTTTCGAAAACGATCCAGCTATCGGATGGTCATTGGTTGGTTCAGGTACCAAACATAAATATCTCTTGTACTTTAACAGTCAGTTCCCATTTGTGCATCAAAACTTTGTGAACATCAATTTAGGTGACTCTTATCCAACCTATGCTAATAGCCCTGTTTTACAGGTTATTACTCAGGGACAAGGACAAACAAAAACGGCTCAAGTTCAGTTCCCAACAGGTAAGAAAACTTCTTCTGTAAATATTTACTCAAGAACCTACAAATCACCTAGTCAGGCTGATTCTCGTGAAGTAGCCAACTACGGAAAAGATGATCCTTATACAGCCACTGAAAGTAACTACCAATATCCGTCTATGATTGCCAGCTCTGCTGTCGTTGGATTGATTGGTTTGGTGATTTCTTATGCGATTGCCGTGCCACTTGGTTCAGCTATGGCTCGCTTCAAGAATACTTGGATTGATAGCTTCTCAACAGGGGCTTTGACCTTCTTGATGGCTCTTCCAACAATTGCTTTGGTTTATATCGTTCGTTTGGCTGGATCTTCAATCGGCTTGCCAGATTCATTCCCTATCTTGGGTGCTGGAGATTGGCGTTCATATGTTTTACCAGCAGTTATCCTTGGTTTATTGGGTGCTCCTGGTACAGCTATTTGGATTCGTCGTTACATGATTGACTTGCAGTCGCAAGACTTTGTACGTTTTGCTCGTGCAAAAGGTTTGTCTGAAAAAGAAATTTCAAACAAACACATCTTTAAAAATGCCATGGTTCCGCTGGTTTCAGGAATTCCTGGTGCCGTTATCGGGGTTATCGGTGGTGCAACTCTTACTGAAACAGTCTTCGCCTTCCCAGGTATGGGTAAAATGTTGATTGACTCTGTAAAAGCATCTAATAACTCTATGGTCGTTGGTCTTGTCTTCATCTTTACATGTATTTCTATCTTCTCACTTCTTTTAGGAGATATTTGGATGACCATTATTGACCCACGTATTAAATTGACTGAGAAAGGAGGCAAATAATGTCTACAATCGATAAAGAAAAATTTCAGTTCGTAAAACGTGACGATTTTGCCTCTGAAGCCATTGATGCACCAGCATATTCTTACTGGGGCTCAGTGTTTAGACAATTTATGAAGAAGAAATCAACTGTAGTCATGTTGGGAATCTTGGTAGCTATCATTTTGATGAGTTTCATCTACCCAATGTTTTCTAAGTTTGATTTCAATGATGTCAGCAAGGTAAACGACTTTAGTGCTCGTTATATCAAGCCAAATGCGGAGCATTGGTTCGGTACAGACAGTAACGGTAAATCTCTCTTTGACGGTGTCTGGTTCGGAGCTCGTAACTCTATCCTCATTTCTGTGATTGCGACAGTGATTAACTTGGTTATCGGTGTCTTTGTTGGTGGTATTTGGGGTATTTCAAAATCAGTTGACCGTGTCATGATGGAAGTTTACAACGTCATCTCAAACATCCCATCTCTTTTGATTGTCATTGTCTTGACTTACTCAATCGGAGCTGGATTCTGGAATCTGATTTTTGCCATGAGTGTGACAACATGGATCGGAATTGCCTTCATGATCCGTGTGCAAATCTTGCGTTATCGTGATTTGGAATACAACTTGGCGTCACGTACTTTGGGAACACCAACCTTGAAGATTGTTGCCAAAAACATCATGCCACAATTGGTATCTGTTATTGTGACAACGATGACCCAAATGCTTCCAAGCTTTATCTCATACGAAGCCTTCTTGTCTTTCTTCGGTCTTGGTTTACCGATTACCGTGCCAAGTTTGGGTCGTTTGATTTCGGATTATTCACAAAACGTAACAACTAATGCTTACTTGTTCTGGATTCCATTGACAACTCTTGTCTTGGTATCCTTGTCCCTTTTCGTAGTTGGTCAAAACTTAGCGGATGCTAGTGATCCACGTACACATAGATAGGAGTAGAAATGACAAAAGAAAAAAATGTAATTTTGACTGCTCGCGATATTGTCGTGGAATTTGACGTTCGTGACAAAGTATTGACAGCCATTCGCGGCGTTTCTCTTGAACTAGTTGAAGGAGAAGTGTTGGCCTTGGTAGGTGAGTCAGGATCAGGTAAATCTGTTTTGACAAAGACCTTCACAGGTATGCTCGAAGAAAATGGTCGTATTGCTCAAGGTAGCATTGACTACCGTGGTCAAGATTTGACAGCCTTGTCTTCTCACAAGGATTGGGAACAAATTCGTGGTGCTAAGATTGCGACTATCTTCCAAGATCCAATGACTAGTTTGGACCCAATTAAAACAATTGGTAGTCAGATTACAGAAGTTATTGTAAAACACCAAGGAAAAACAGCCAAGGAAGCAAAAGAATTGGCCATTGACTACATGAATAAGGTTGGGATTCCAGACGCAGATAGACGTTTTGATGAATACCCATTCCAATATTCTGGAGGAATGCGTCAACGTATCGTTATTGCTATTGCCCTTGCCTGCCGACCTGATGTCTTGATTTGTGATGAGCCGACAACTGCCTTGGATGTGACCATTCAAGCACAGATTATTGATTTGCTCAAATCATTACAAAACGAGTATCACTTCACAACAATCTTTATCACCCACGATCTTGGTGTGGTAGCAAGTATTGCGGATAAGGTAGCGGTTATGTATGCAGGAGAAATCGTTGAATATGGAACTGTTGAGGAAGTCTTCTATGACCCTCGCCATCCATATACATGGAGTCTCTTGTCTAGCTTGCCTCAGCTTGCTGATGATAAAGGGGATCTTTACTCAATCCCAGGAACACCTCCGTCACTTTATACTGATCTGAAAGGGGATGCCTTTGCCTTGCGTTCAGACTACGCAATGCAAATTGACTTCGAACAAAAAGCCCCTCAATTCTCAGTATCGGAGACACATTGGGCTAAAACTTGGCTTCTTCATGAGGATGCTCCAAAAGTAGAAAAACCAGCTGTGATTGCAAATCTCCACGATAAGATCCGTGAAAAAATGGGATTTGCCCATCTGGCAGACTAGGAGGAAGGAAATGTCTGAAAAATTAGTAGAAATCAAAGATTTAGAAATTTCCTTCGGTGAAGGAAGTAAGAAGTTTGTCGCAGTTAAAAATGCTAACTTCTTTATCAACAAGGGAGAAACCTTCTCACTTGTTGGTGAGTCAGGTAGTGGGAAAACAACTATTGGTCGTGCCATCATTGGTCTAAATGACACAAGTAATGGTGATATCATTTTTGATGGCCAAAAGATTAATGGTAAGAAATCGCGTGAACAAGCTGCGGAATTGATTCGTCGTATCCAGATGATTTTCCAAGACCCTGCAGCAAGTTTGAATGAACGTGCGACTGTTGATTATATTATTTCTGAAGGTCTTTACAATCACCGTCTGTTTAAGGATGAAGAAGAACGTAAAGAGAAAGTTAAAAATATCATCCGTGAAGTTGGGCTTCTTGCTGAGCACTTGACTCGTTATCCTCATGAATTTTCAGGTGGTCAACGTCAACGTATCGGTATTGCCCGTGCCTTGGTCATGCAACCAGATTTTGTTATTGCAGATGAGCCAATTTCAGCCTTGGACGTTTCTGTACGTGCCCAAGTCTTGAACTTGCTCAAAAAATTCCAAAAAGAACTTGGTTTGACCTATCTCTTCATCGCCCATGACTTGTCGGTCGTTCGCTTTATTTCAGATCGTATCGCAGTTATTTACAAGGGTGTTATTGTAGAGGTTGCAGAAACAGAAGAATTGTTTAACAATCCAATTCACCCATATACTCAAGCTTTACTTTCAGCGGTACCAATCCCAGATCCAATCTTGGAACGTAAGAAGGTCTTGAAGGTTTACGACCCAAGTCAACACGACTATGAGGCTGATAAGCCATCTATGGTAGAAATCCGTCCAGGTCACTATGTTTGGGCGAACCAAGCCGAATTGGCACGTTATCAACAAGGACTAAACTAAGAATGGTTTTATAATTTCCATGTCAATTTTTATGGAAATTATAAACCTTTTTTGTTGGACTAATTTGAAAAACTTTGAAAGTAGTTTGAAAGAATTTTCGAAAAAATTTAAAAAATTCTTGACAGCTGATGAAAAAGGTAGTAAGATAGGAAACATCAAAAAAGAAAGCAGAAAAAGAAATGAATAAAAGACAAGCTGTAACAATGAATCAAAACTTTTACTTTAGCTACTTTAGATAGTGTTTGTAGACATGTCACCATGGATGCAAACAGTTCAAGCAATTTGTTTGTATCTATGTGGCTAAGATTTTTGATTGTGGTCCATGTAGATGAATATCTAAATGGACTAGCTAAGTTGTAACTTGTTAGATTATTTCAAGCATCCGTTTAGGTATTATCTAGGCGGTTTTTTGTTTTATACTCTTCGAAAATCTCTTCAAACCACGTCAACGTCGCCTTGCCGTACTCAAGTACAGCCTGCGGCTAGTTTCCTAGTTTGCTCTTTGATTTTCATTGAGTATTATCTTTTCTGAGAAGGAGTTTCATTATGAAAGTTGTTCGAAAATTATTAGCCCCCCTCTTGGTAGTGGGGATCCTCTTGACCTCTCTGATCAGTTTGCATCA
>CAUPZW010000045.1:0-10663 GCA_963515655.1 Streptococcus mitis | reverse complement strand
CACCCCCCTCCCACCCCCACACCACCCCCCCCCCCCCCCCCCTACCACACCACCCACCGCCCGCGCCCCCGGCGGGGCGGCGCCCCCCCCCCCGCCCTAATTGTTCAATAAAGGTAAATATAGATACGCTTTTAGTAAATAAGGTAAATAGCATGCTATACTGTAACCGTAAACAACAAAATATAAAAGGAGATTACTTATAATTATAATTTGTTAAATGCCTCTACGAAATAATAGAGAGTTACTAAACAAGTTGTTATGAAAAGGAGTAGTTATGGCATTAAATATATTTGAAGTTGTTCGGTATGAAGGAGAAGATACTAGGAATATACTAGCTTGGCGACATCCTAATAAAAATATGAAACCTGGAACAACTTTGATTGTTAATCCTGGTCAGCGAGCTGTTTTTTTCTCAAATGGTCGAGCTGTTGAAAGTTATGAGGAAGGTAAACATAAGATTGATGGAAACAATACTCAGTTTCTATCTGGACTAAAATCTTTTGTCAGTGGGGGTGTGTCACCAGATTCTTCGTTCCTTTGGTTTGTCAACATGTACGATTTACAACCAATTGGATGGGGGACACCGTCACCGATATTGGTTAGAGATCCAGAAAGTCAAATTCCTGTTGAGCTAAAATCGTATGGGAACTTTATTCCGAGAATTGTTGATTTAGAAACTTTTATCTTAGAGTTTATGCCAAGCCATCCAGATATGATTACAGCTGATGTCTTTCAAAAACGCTTTAGACAAGCTGCTATAGGCATTATCAATTCAGCTGTTTCTCAGGTGGTTTATAACAATAAGATTGCAGTCATTGATATTGAAAAGCACACGTATGATATAGCTTTGGAATTATCAAAAATTTTATCAAATCATTTTTCTAAATATGGGATTAGTGTTGAAGAATTCAATATTGAATCTCTGAAGGTTAATAAAGATAGTCATGGTTATAAGGAGATTTTTGAATATCATCAAAGAGTTTTGACTTCCAAAGGTAAACGTGCAGGTCGTGACATTGAAGGTTACACTTATCAAGAAGAGCGTCAATTTGATGTTTTAGAAGAAGCAGCACAAAATGAAGGCTCTGCAGGTAACCTAATGGGAGCTGGTATGGGGATATCTATGGGACTTGGATTAGGAGCCCAATTTGGTAATTTGATGGGAAGTATGGGAAATACGCCTTCACCAGATAAACAACCAAATCAGAATCAATCCGTTTCAAATGAAGAAATCGGTTTAGCTAAGTTTTGTAGTCAATGTGGGACTGCATTTTTAGAGGGAGCTAAGTTCTGTTCCAATTGTGGTCAGGCAAGATAGGAGAAGAATATGAGTAAAAATATTTGGATTTATGTAGCTGGTGCTGTGACCATCATTACTACAATTATTTTAGGATTATTAATTCCGCATCTATCTATTTCTTTATACTATGTTGCCTTGGGATTTTTAGTAATAGCAGAGTTTGTGTTTTTCCTACAAATGGTTATCAAGCGTCAATTTACAGATTGGCTACCAATCAATGTAGTTACAGCTATTTGGATAATTGGGCAAGTTTTCATGATGCCTCTAGTACAAATTTTACCAAGTTTTCTATTTTGGATTATTGAAGTACTAGCAATCGGTTTGGTGGCCATTATAGGCTCTTTAACAGCAGCGGATAGCCACTATCGTAAAGAACGGGCAGAAGCTTTCTCAGAAAATGCAGAGGATGTTTTTAATACTAAAAAGGGAGATTATTGATGTATCAAATATTTAGATTTTTTAGTTTATACTTTATCGGCTTAACGAGTACTATGTTATTTGTTATTCTCATATCTTGGGGATTTAATGGATTCGATACTATAAGGTTTTTACGTTCATCACCAGTTATATTTACTTCTTTTTCTTTGCTTTTATCTGCCTTTGTTTATTATAGTTGTGGAGTTTTAGAAAATATCAAAATAAAAGCAAAAGCTTTAGATGATGTATATAATGGAGAAGAATCATATAAGGATTCCCTTGATGGAATGTATAATTTATACGATGATGAAAACAACATATACTATGAGGGAGAGGTTGAAAGTTTTTTTGAGACTGCCTGGAGAGTATTGGGAGTATTTATAAAGTGGTTTTTTCTTCAATTAGTATTTTTTGTTTTCAATATGATTTTTACGTCAAATATTGGAATAGAGGCTGGAGCGGGAATACTTTTTTCCATTGTAAGTTTTACTAGTATTGGTATATTTATTGGAATTCCTCTCTTTATTTTTCGTTTACTAGAATGGACGGAGGAGAGAGTTTTGACTTATACACCTTTGATGTCTTTAATCATAATACTCTATTCTGTTCCTAATGTTCCTTATATTATTTTTGCCCTACTATTGTTATGTATCAGACCTCGTGGAAGTTCTATAGCAGAAAATATTGAGGAATGTTTCACCTTTGAAAATTTAAAATATTATGCAACCTTACCTACAGCTATTTTGACAGTCGGTGTTTTTACAACTGCATCATCAAATAAATTATTAAGCTTTATTCTCATTATTGTTACATATCTTGTATGTTTAGTAACTGTCTTAGTAATGACTTATCAGGAGTCAAAACGAGACGAGGAGCGTAAGAAACAGAAGGAAATTAAAAATTTACATCGGATTTTTGCAAGACATAAAATTACAGAATATTCTTATGCGGTCATTTGTCCATCATGTAGTAGCTATAACATTCTTGAATTGGGTAAGGGGAAAGACTGTGGACATTGTGGAGCATGGCTATCTAGAGAGGAGAATTAAATGAGACGTCATCGTTTAATCATTACAAAGTTAATTTATCCAATACTATTTGTGATTAATGTCTACTTGGGTATTCAATTCTATTTATATTTCACATCTTTTCCAGATAAATTTATAAACTATGTCTCGCCTATATACTTGATTGTTTTCTCTGCTTTTGTTTTCTTCTTAGTCTTATCTTTCTTTGTTTTAATGAAGACACCTACTATGAAGAAATATGAAAAGAGTCTAAAAACAGTTTTAGAATATGAGAAACGTGATGAAGATGTTATTCAAAGTCAAGGACAAAAGATCAGCAAAGAAACAGATTATCGTTTATCTGCTAAACGAGTCTACTGTCCAACATGTGATGCACCAACAGAAGGTGTGGTTGGTTCTTCCCTAACCTGTGAAAATTGCGGGGAGATTTTTGAAGTATCTTAGTCATTAGAAATGGATAAAAAGTTAAGTATGGTTTCCCTGATATAAAAAAGTTAGTTTAAAAATCAAATAAAGTATAAATACAGATACTCTTTTCATAAAAATAGTAGAGTCCATACATTACTGTTAGTGTAAACAATAAAAATTTAAAGGAGGTTTTTGATGATGAAGTCAAAAACAGTTTTAGTAACTAGCCTAGCGGCTGCAACATTTGGTCTAGTGTCTCTTGTAGACACAGCAGGAGTTCTACCTTTTTCAGCAAAAACAGTGCAGGCTGAAATTACTCGTACCGAGAATCATGAGGTAAAATCTAAGATTACTCCAGGTTCAGAAAATAAAAAAATCTATGTTGATATGACTGTTCAAAGTGTACCTGGTAGCTCATATGCGTATATACGAGCAGATCTTATAAATAAAAATACTGGACAAATAGCTAAAAAAGAAGCTTTAGGAAGAAGATTTGATGCTACGTCTGTGCCCCGTACTTTACAAGATTCTACAACTTTTTCAAGTGTACCTGATGGAGAATATTATCTAAAATTTTATAGTGAAGATGAACTAACTTCTAAAACTTTACATATTTTCAGCGGTATATCAACGACATTCACTGTTAAGAATGAAAAATATGTCAATCCTCTAGACTCTTCAACTCATAAAGAAACGGAAAAACCAAAAGCTACTGAAACTCCAAAACAATCTACTAACTCAGGTCAGACTGGCTGGTCAGGTTCTTCTTACTACAAGGGTGGAGTTAAAGTAGTCAATCAATGGATTTTTGATATTCAGTACAATTCTTACTTCTACCTAAATGCTTCAGGTAATTTTGTTCAAAATGCTTGGTCAGGCAACTACTATCTTAAATCAGGCGGCTACATGGCTAAGAGCGAGTGGATTTATGATAGTAACTATAAATCATACTATTACTTGACAGCAGAGGGTAGCTATGCGCGTAATGCATGGGCAGGAAGTTACTACCTCAAATCAGATGGTAAAATGGCTAAGAGTGAGTGGATCTATGATAGTAGCTACCAATCATACTATTATCTAACATCAGAAGGAAGCTATGCTCGTAATACGTGGGTAGGTGACTACTATCTCAAGTCAAATGGTAAGATGGCAGTCAACGAACGTACCCCAGATGGCTACAAAGTAGATGGCTCAGGTAAGTGGGTTCGCTAGAATTATAGCTTGTGAGAAATGGCTTATAACAAATAAATAGAAATAGAAAACAATTTGCGAATAGGCAACATTTTGATACACTAAAAATAGTGAAAGGAATTGGCATAGGCTGGTTCCTTTCTCTTAGATAAGGGAGTAATATGAAAAAGTTATTATTAGCTACAACACTTTCACTGACACTAGTTCTAGGAGGTTGTCAGTATCTACCTTGGAATAAAAGCGCGGAACCAGCATCCGAGGAAGTAGCAAGTCCAGAGATAGATTACAGTTACTATAATAAAGTTTTGGATGACTATGAAAAAGTAGCGAAAGGCACCTTGCCGACAGGTATGGATGTCAATCCTCTGGCTAGTCAAGTAAAGTCTTCTCAAGGTTTTTACACAGATGTGGTTTATCACAAGACGGATCTGAATAATGATGGAGTAGATGAACTCTTGATTGCTCTTGAAATGAAGAGTGGCGAAAAGAGTTTACTTGATATTCGTACTCTGAAAGACGAAAAGGTGATTCGTTTGACCAATCAAGAAAATCGTCTAGACCAGATTGGTGAGAGAATGACAGTCGGTATCTTGTCGGACAATTCCCTGCTTTATCGTGGAGCTGGTACAGCAACGAGTCACATCTATGCTCACTACCAATTTAGTGAAGACGGACAGTCTTTGGTAAAGGCTAAGGAGGCTCAAGAACTAGCGGATCTTGGGGTCGGTTCACCCATTTCTCTAGAGACTTTGAGCTGGAAGTCTGTTTCAGATAAGATTCCTGGCGGAAGCAGTGCAGACAAGGGTACAGATGAAACTAAACCAAGCATAGATTACAGTCCTTATAATAGTATTTTGAAGGATTATGAATTTATTTTAGACCATAAATCAGAGGTTAAGGATAACATCAATACAACTGCTAATGTCTATGCAGGGATGGCAGAACGCAGTCAAGCCTTCACCTATGCAATGGTTGATATGGATAAAAATGGCATTGATGAATTAGTTGTATCTTCGAAAAATGGTAGTGAGATTTTAGATATTTTTACACTCAAAGATCAAAAAGTCATTCGCCTCACCAATGCTGAAAATAAAATGCAGATGCTTGGAACACGCTTTAAGGCCTATCTCCTAGAAGATGGGCAACTTTATACCCAGTGGAATCCGTTCGCAGGAGACCCACAAATCATTCATACCATTTGGAAGTTGAATAGTAGTGGGGACAAACTAGAGAAGGTTAAAGAAGCTAAGACAGAGGATGAAGTCAGTCCAGGCACTCGAATGAATCTATCTAATCTTACTTGGAAATCTGTAACAGAAAAATTTGCTACAACATCATCTTCAACTAGCAAAAATGTTTCTAGCAAAATGGATATTAATGCCATAAAGAATGGAGATTTCTCTAGTATTGAAGGAAAATGGAGTAATGGTCACGGAGGAGAAGACTTAGTCTTTAGTAAAGATGGCTTGATAGCGCCAGAGAAATTTAAAGTTGACCTTACAGAATCAGAATTTGTAAATGGTTTTTTACGAGCTCGCTATTCAGGTCCATCTTTTGGAGTCTTTATTCAATTCATACCAGCAGGTGTTAGAATACCTGATGAGACATCAATGGATGGATTAATATCAGATGCTTCGGATATTAGTAAAGATAGAATCATCTATCGTGCTTCATTTCCAGTACATAATAAACCAGAGCAATTCTTATATCGTGTAGACTAGGAGTGAAATATATTCATTTAATTAATAGCACTTCACGCACATGGGAATGCTCAATCTTTTTCTACTGAGTCAAATAAGATTTTCCCAAAATCCATTGACAAAAGCCAACATTTTTTGTAAAATAAGAATCAATTAAATACCAACACCGAATGAAGTTTAATAGAAGTGGGGAATCGTTTGATTTTTCATGACTGTAAATGGACGGAACTCTGGAGAGACCGTAAAGGCACCGAAGGGGCAAGGCAGGCAACTGCTCAAACTCTCAGGTAAAAGGACAGAGCTAGGATAGACCGCTTTTTAGCATTTATCTAAGCATTCCAGAGTACATGTATCTTGCATGTGCTCTTTCTTTTGGGGTTGAAAAGATAGGAGAAGGAAATGTTAGAATTGCTTAAATCAATTGATGCTTTTGCTTGGGGTCCACCCCTCTTGATTTTATTGGTCGGAACAGGGATTTACCTAACTGCCCGTTTAGGACTTTTGCAGGTTTTACGTCTCTCTAAGGCCTTTCAGCTTATTTTTATTAAGGATAAGGGGCATGGGGATGTATCCAGTTTTGCGGCCTTGTGTACAGCCCTAGCAGCGACAGTTGGTACGGGAAATATTATCGGGGTGGCGACAGCTATCAAGGTCGGTGGACCAGGAGCTCTCTTTTGGATGTGGATGGCGGCTTTCTTTGGAATGGCAACCAAGTATGCGGAAGGTTTATTAGCTATTAAATACCGCACTAAGGACGACCATGGTGCAGTAGCGGGCGGTCCCATGCACTATATTCTTCTAGGGATGGGAGAAAAGTGGCGTCCCCTTGCTATTTTCTTTGCCCTGGCAGGTGTGCTAGTAGCTTTATTGGGAATCGGAACCTTCACTCAAGTTAACTCGATTACAGAATCTATCCAGAATACAACGACTATTTCGCCAGCCATCACAGCTCTCGTTTTGTCTGTATTTGTAGCAATTGCAGTCTTTGGTGGACTCAAGTCCATTTCTAAGGTTTCAACTACTGTTGTTCCTTTTATGGCTATCATCTATATTTTGGGAACTCTTACAGTTATTTTCTTTAATATTGAGAAAATCCCTGCTACAATCGCTTTAATCTTGACATCGGCTTTTAGTCCAGTTGCTGCGGTAGGTGGATTTGCCGGTGCTAGTATTCGGATGGCTATTCAAAATGGTGTGGCGCGTGGTGTGTTCTCAAACGAATCTGGTCTGGGTTCTGCTCCCATTGCAGCTGCGGCTGCTAAGACAAATGAACCAGTAGAGCAAGGCTTGATTTCCATGACAGGGACCTTTATTGACACCCTCATTATCTGTACTCTGACTGGTTTGACCATCTTGGTGACTGGTGTTTGGAGTGGCGACTTAAATGGGGTTGCCTTGACTCAGTCAGCCTTCTCAACAGTCTTTTCACACTTTGGACCTGCCCTTTTGACCATCTTCCTTGTGCTCTTTGCCTTTACGACGATTCTAGGTTGGAACTATTATGGAGAACGCTGTTTCGAGTTTCTCTTCGGTGTTCGCTTTATCTGGCTCTACCGTGTGGTTTTTGTGCTCATGGTCTTGTTGGGAGGATTTATCGAGTTGGATATGGTTTGGATTATAGCAGATATTGTCAATGCCTTGATGGCACTACCAAACTTGATTGCTCTCTTAGTTTTATCACCAGTCGTTATTGCTGAAACTAAAAAGTATTTTAATAAATAATGAAATCACACATCGCGTGTGATTTTTTTCTTTCATAAAAAATTTCTATCGGTGCAATTTAAAATATATATTATACACGGTATAGAATCTGTGATAGACTAGATTTCAACAACATGAAAAGAGGTTTTATGATGACAACATTTACAATTCATACAGTAGAATCAGCGCCAGCAGAAGTGAAAGAAGTTCTTGAAACAGTAGAAAAAGATAACAATGGCTATATTCCCAACCTAATCGGTCTCTTGGCTAATGCACCGACTGCTTTGGAGGCTTACCGTACTGTCGGAGCCATCAATCGTCGCAACAGCCTGACACCCGTTGAGCGTGAAGTAGTGCAAATCACAGCTGCCGTGACCAATGGTTGTGCCTTCTGTGTCGCAGGTCACACAGCCTTTTCAATCAAACAAATCCAGATGAACGATGACCTTCTTCAAGCCCTTCGCAATCGCACTCCAATTGAAACAGATCCTAAATTGGACACCCTAGCTAAGTTTACCTTGGCAGTTATCAATACCAAGGGTCGTGTAGGAGATGAAGCCTTGGCTGAGTTTTTAGAAGCTGGCTACACGCAACAAAATGCCTTGGATGTGGTCCTTGGTGTCAGCCTAGCAAGCCTCTGTAACTATGCCAACAACCTAGCAAATACCCCAATTAACCCAGAATTGCAACCGTATGCTTAATTCATATCTGAGTAAAAATGAAGTCTAAAATAATCGGACTTCATTTTTTATCCCCTCATTTAAGCGCTTTTATGCTATACTGAAACTAACATGATTATTGGAGGTTAGGATGAAAAAACTCCCCTTGGTATTTTCTGGTTGTTTGCTAGGTTTGGCAGGAGCTGGAAATCTTATTTTAGATACGTTGCCGGTTCTGTCCCATCTTTTTAGTCTGACAGGTTTGATTTTGTGGATTTATTTTCTAATTCTACATTTCTTTAATTGGAAGGAAACCAAGCAAGAATTGACCAAGCCTCCTCTTTTGTCAGGAATGGCCACCTTTCCCATGGCTGGGATGATTTTATCAACTTATGTCTTTCGCGTCTTCCCTCATCTTCCTTTGGTTGCGCAAGGGCTCTGGTGGTTTTCATTTCTCTTGGATTTGACCTTTATTGCTTGTTTCACCATCAAGTTTGCCTGTCCAGGTAAGAGAGTCAGTGCCACTCCAAGCTGGACTGTTCTCTATGTAGGGATAGCAGTAGCTGCCTTGACCTATCCTCTGGTAGGCATCATCGAAATTGCCTATGCGACCTTGAGTTTTGGCTTTCTCTTGACCTTCTATCTCTATCCGCTTATTTATAGTGATTTAAAGAAACATCCACTCCCACTAGCCATGCTTGGACAAGAAGGGATCTACTGTGCTCCCTTCTCTCTACTCTTGGCTTCTCTGGTTCGGGTTGGAGGAGCTAGCCTACCGACTTGGCTCTTGATTGTCATGATTTTGGCTTCTCAATCCTTCTTTTTCTTTGTTTTGACTCGCCTGCCCAATATTTTAAAACAAGGTTTTCAACCAGCCTTCTCAGCCCTCACCTTCCCAACTATTATCACAGCTACTTCGCTCAAGATGGCTCAGGGAATCTTGAAACTTCCATTTTTGGATTATTTGGTACTGGCTGAAACCGCTATTTGCTTAATTATTTTAGTCTTTGTATTAGGAGCTTATCTGAATTGGTTACGAAAAAAGGTCTAGCTAGAAATAGCTAAACCTTATTTTTTATGGTTTGATAACTTCAGCTCCACCCATGTAAGGACGAAGAGCTTCTGGGATGGTCACAGAACCATCTTCATTTTGGTAGTTTTCAAGAATAGCAGCTACTGTACGTCCAACTGCAAGTCCAGAACCGTTTAAGGTATGGAGCAATTTAACCTTACCGTCAGCTTCATCACGGTAACGGATTTGGGCACGACGGGCTTGGAAATCTTCTGTGTTTGAACAGCTTGAGATTTCACGGTAATTGTTTTGCGCTGGAATCCAAACTTCCAAGTCGTAAGTCTTCGCAGCTGAGAAGCCCATATCTCCAGTAGAGAGCGCAACGACACGGTATGGAAGGTTGAGCTTTTGAAGGATATTTTCAGCGTTGGCTGTCATTTTTTCCAATTCTTCGTAAGATTCTTCTGGCTTGGCAAATTTGACCATTTCAACCTTGTGGAATTGGTGTAAACGAATCAAGCCACGAGTGTCACGACCAGCAGAACCAGCCTCAGAACGGAATGATGGGCTCATAGCAGTGAAGTAAATCGGCAGGTCTTTACCGTCCAAGATTTCATCACGGTAGTAGTTTGTAAGAGGAACTTCGGCTGTAGGAATAAGAACATAATTGCTGTCGCTGAGTTCAAAAGTGTCTTCCTTGAATTTTGGATATTGACCAGTACCAAACATAGAATCATGGTTAACCATGTAAGGCGTGATGACTTCCGTATAGCCTTCCTTGCCATGCTCATCCAACATAAAGTTGTAGAGAGCACGTTCCAAACGAGCACCGAGGCCTTTATAGAAGAGGAAGCGAGCTCCTGTTACCTTACCACCGCGTTCCCAGTCAAGGATACCAAGGTCTTCACCAAGATCCCAGTGGGCTTTTGGCTCGAAGTCAAACTCGCGTGGAGTACCCCAACGGCGAACTTCCACATTGTCGTCTTCGTCAACCCCAACAGGAACGCTGTCAGCTGGGATGTTTGGAAGAGTAGTGGTAAATTCTGTCAATTTAGCATCGATTTCTGCCAATTCAGCATCCAAAGCTTTGACTTCAGCAGATAGATTTTGCATGGCAGCAATCTTGTCATCTGCATTTTCCTTGTTGCGTTTGGCTTGGGCAATCTCAGCAGAAACTGTGTTTCGTTCTGCTTTGAGAGTTTCAACCTTGACCAAGATGTCACGACGTTTAGCATCGATTTCTTTCA
>CAUPZW010000044.1:0-11220 GCA_963515655.1 Streptococcus mitis | reverse complement strand
TGGGCTTGAAAAGCTACTTTGACCTCCAAGACGATGTAGAAGTTGTGGGCGAGGCTGCAAATGGGTCTCAAGGTATTGACTTGGCCTTGGAACTGCGTCCAGATGTCATTGTCATGGATATTGTCATGCCTGAGATGAATGGGATTGACGCGACCTTAGCTATCCTTAAAGAATGGCCTGAAGCCAAGATATTAATTGTCACATCTTACTTGGACAATGAAAAAATTATGCCGGTCTTGAATGCTGGTGCCAAAGGCTATATGCTCAAGACTTCTAGTGCCGACGAACTGCTCCATGCCGTTCGCAAGGTGGTTGCTGGCGAGCTGGCCATTGAGCAAGAGGTCAGCAAGAAGGTCGAATACCACCGCAACCATATGGAACTTCATGAGGAGCTGACTGCGCGTGAGCGAGATGTGCTTCGACTCATCGCCAAGGGCTATGAAAATCAGCGCATCGCAGATGAACTTTTTATCTCTCTCAAGACGGTCAAGACCCATGTATCCAATATCCTAGCCAAGCTTGAGGTCAGTGATCGCACACAGGCAGCAGTCTATGCCTTTCAGCATCATTTGGTAGGGCATGAGGACTTTTAGATGAGTCTAACAGATTTACTTGTTGAGCTAGAAGCAGCAAAAGATTCAAAAAAGGCAGGGCCCATGGAATCCTATATGCGCCATCAATTTTTCTTCCTAGGTATTGCGGCTCCTGAAAGAAATAAACTCTATAAAAAATATTTTCCAGAAGCGAAAAAAACAAAGATTATCGATTGGGATTTTGTAGATATTTGCTGGAGAAAGGAGCCTAGAGAATATCAATATGTGGCTGCCAATTATTTGAAAGCCATGCAGTCTCATCTAACGGAGAATGATTTACCTAAGCTTGAGCGTTTAGTCGTCACAAAATCCTGGTGGGATACCGTAGATATCCTAGATCGAGTAGTAGGGAGTTTGGTGTATGACCACCCTGAACTAGAAGAAATAATCTTAAAATGGAGCCTATCAGATAATATCTGGCTGAGACGGGTCGCTATTGACCACCAGTTGTTAAGAAAAGAGAAGACCAATGTTCAATTAATGGAAAAGATTCTGCTTCATAATTTGAACCAAACAGAATTCTTTATCAATAAAGCCATTGGCTGGGCTCTAAGAGACTACTCCAAAACCAATCCAACTTGGGTAGCAGGTTTCATTGAGAAAAACAAGAAAAGAATGGCTGACCTTAGTATCAAAGAAGCAAGCAAGTACCTCTAGCATGATTGAAAAGCGCATTCATTACTTGAAAAAAGTCACTCATCTATGTTATAATAGACTGTATTTAAAAAATTTTAAGGAGAAATGACAGAATGTCTGTATCATTTGAAAACAAAGAAACAAACCGTGGTGTCTTGACTTTCACTATCTCTCAAGACCAAATCAAACCAGAATTGGACCGTGTCTTCAACTCAGTGAAGAAATCTCTTAATGTTCCAGGTTTCCGTAAAGGTCACCTTCCACGTCCTATCTTCGACAAAAAATTTGGTGAAGAGTCACTTTATCAAGACGTTATGAACGCTCTTTTGCCAAATGCTTATGAAGCAGCTGTAAAAGAAGCTGGTCTTGAAGTCGTTGCGCAACCAAAAATTGACGTAACTTCAATGGAAAAAGGTCAAGACTGGGTTATCACTGCTGAAGTCGTTACAAAACCTGAAGTAAAATTGGGTGACTACAAAAACCTTGAAGTATCAGTTGATGTAGAAAAAGAAGTAACTGACGCTGACGTTGAAGAACGTATCGAACGCGAACGCAACAACTTGGCTGAATTGGTTATCAAGGAAGCTGCTGCTGAAAACGGCGACACTGTTGTCATCGACTTCGTCGGTTCTATCGATGGTGTTGAATTTGATGGCGGAAAAGGTGAAAACTTCTCACTTGGACTTGGTTCAGGTCAATTCATCCCTGGTTTCGAAGACCAATTGGTAGGTCACTCAGCTGGTGAAACTGTTGATGTTATTGTAACATTCCCAGAAGACTACCAAGCAGAAGACCTTGCAGGTAAAGAAGCTAAATTCGTGACAACTATCCACGAAGTAAAAGCTAAAGAAGTTCCAGCTCTTGACGATGAGCTTGCAAAAGACATCGACGAAGAAGTTGAAACACTTGCTGAATTGAAAGAAAAATACCGCAAAGAATTGGCTGCTGCTAAAGAAGAAGCATACAAAGATGCAGTTGAAGGTGCAGCAATCGATAAAGCTGTAGAAAACGCTGAAATCGTAGAACTTCCAGAAGAAATGATCCACGAAGAAGTTCACCGTTCAGTAAATGAATTCCTTGGAAACTTGCAACGTCAAGGTATCAACCCTGACATGTACTTCCAAATCACTGGAACTACTCAAGAAGACCTTCACAAACAATACGAG
Organism: Streptococcus mitis; assembly: GCA_963515655.1. Taxonomy (GTDB): domain Bacteria; phylum Bacillota; class Bacilli; order Lactobacillales; family Streptococcaceae; genus Streptococcus; species Streptococcus mitis_DP. The sequence continues at coordinate 8,825 of CAUPZW010000044.1, read as the reverse complement.
GGAGAAGCTGAGTCACGTACTAAGACTAACCTTGTTATCGAAGCAGTTGCCAAAGCTGAAGGATTTGACGCTTCAGAAGAAGAAATCCAAAAAGAAATCGAGCAATTGGCTGCAGACTACAACATGGAAGTTGCACAAGTACAAAGCTTGCTTTCAGCTGATATGTTGAAACACGACATCACAATCAAAAAAGCTGTTGAATTGATTACAAGCACAGCAACAGTAAAATAATCTTAATAAGATAAAATCCCACCTGAATTGGTGGGTTTTCTTGTGCACTATTTTCCAAAAATTTCCTTGAGGTCTGCGTCTGTAATCCCAATCATGGCCGGGATGCTGTCCCAGTTTTCTTCGGTTAGGATGTAGGATTGTTCAGAGGCACTTGATGTGACTGTTTCAGAGACAGTTTGTTGCTTTTCTTCAACATTTTCAATTAGATCACTGAAGCGTTCAATCAGATAGGTTTTTCGGGCTGTTCCGATGTGCTGGGTAGCATAGTCGAAGGCCTGTAATTCGCCTAGTAAGATAAGTTTGCTTTTGGCGCGTGTAATGGCTGTATAGATGAGATTGCGCTCCAGCATACGCCTACTAGCACTAGTGATAGGTAGGATAACAACAGGAAACTCACTTCCCTGGGACTTATGGATACTCATGGCATAGGCCAAGCGAATCTTGTACCATTCGTTACGTGGGTAAGAGACCTCGTTGCCATCAAAATCAATGACAATTTCATCCTGTTTTGACTCGGTGTATTTACCAGGGATCAGATCTGTGATAGCTCCCAAATCTCCGTTAAAGACATTGATTTCAGCATCGTTGACCAAATGAATGACCTTGTCGCCCTTACGATAGTGGCACTGGGGAGCTTCAAAACTAAGTTGGTCTTTTTGTGGTGGGTTCAGGAGGTCTTGCATGAGCTGGTTGATGGCATCAATCCCTGCTGTCCCTCTGTACATGGGAGCCAGAACTTGGATATCACGGGCGGGGATGCCACTTCTGAGGGCAGCACCTAAGATTTTCTCAATGGTGGCAGGGATATGACCACTAGCAATTTCAAAGTAGGAACGGTCTGATTTTTTCTGGGTGAAATCAGCTGGCAGGATACCCTGTCGAATCTGACTAGCTAGGGTGACAATGGTTGATTCTTCACTTTGTCGGTAAATTTTTTCCAAGCGAGTCTGAGGAATCAAAGGAATATGAAGCAGGTCCGCTAGAACTTGTCCAGGACTGACAGAAGGTAGCTGGTCGCTGTCGCCCACGATGAGGATTTTACTGTTAGAAGAGATGTTGGAGAAGAGTTGATTGGCCAGCCAAGTATCGACCATAGAAAATTCGTCAACAATGATAAAGTCAGCATCCAGATAATCTTCCAAATGACTGGTATCATCGTCGCCTGTCATTCCCAAGTGGCGGTGTATGGTCGCGCTAGGCAAGCCTGTTAATTCATTCATGCGTCGAGCAGCTCGACCAGTTGGAGCGGCAAGAAGAATCGGTAGGTTGCTTTTTTTCCTGAGGTCAAGTCCTTCTAAAAGGGCATAAACGGCGATAATCCCATTGATAACAGTCGTCTTACCAGTACCAGGCCCACCTGTCAGGATAAAGACCTTGTTTTGGATAGCGTCGCAGATAGCTTGTTTTTGAATGCTATCATACTCAATCCCCAGTTCTCCCTCGACAGTAGTGATATGTTTTTGAATGGTTTCCATATCTTGGCTCTTCTGTTTTCCTTTTTCAAGGATACGAACCAAGTGACTGCGAATGCCTTCCTCCGCGAAAAAGAGACTATTGTCAAAGATTTTGGTATCAATCTGCTGAACCTTGTCTTCTTCGATCAGGTAGGAGAGTTCTTGAGCTACTTGGCTGGGGTCCAGTTCTACGGGACGGGAAGACTCAAGGAGAGTGAGAGTTTGTTCTAGCAAATCTCGTGCTTCAACATAGGTATCCCCTGTTTCCATACAGGTCTGAAAAAGACTATGAACTAGACCAGCGCGGAAGCGTTCAGGAGCCTGACTTTCGATGCCTAGCTCCTCCGCTAGTTGGTCAGCAATGGTAAATCCCAATCCTTTGATATCCTCAACCAGCTGGTAGGGATAATTTTCAACCACATCAAGGGTTTCTTCCTTGTAAAAGTCTTGAATCTGAAAGGCTAATTTATTGGGAATGCCGTAGTTGGCTAGTTTGGATAAAATCATCTCTGTTCCATAGTTGAGACGAAGAGTGGAGACGAAAGCCTCACGATTTTTGGCAGAGAGCCCTGCAATGCCTTCTAGCTTTTCTGGGTGTTGCAGAATTTCGTCAATGGTATTGTCGCCATAGGTGTCCACGATTTTCTGAGCTGTCTTGAGACCAATCCCCTTGAAATGGCTACCTGAAAAGTACTTGACCAAGCCCTTGCTAGTCGGTTTTGCGCGTTCATATCGGCTGATTTGCAGTTGTTCCCCATACTTGGAGTGCTGGACAATTTGCCCCCAAAAAGTATAGTCTTCTCCCTCAATCACATCAGCCATGGTTCCTGTGACAATGATTTCAAAATCATCAAAATCCTCTGCGTCCGTATCTTCGATTTCTAGGAGAAGGATGCGATAAAAATTGCTGGGATTTTCAAAAATAATCCGTTCAATGGTTCCTGAAAAATAAACTTCCATAAAATTCCTTTGCATGAATAGGTGAGTATTAGTTAGACTGGGACTAAAGAATCCCTTCTCACGATAGAAGAAGAGGCTGAGATTGGTGACTCTCGGCCTCTTAGGATTCTTAAAATGTTCCGATACGGGTGATTGGCCAGAAGCGGAATTTAGCTTCCCCTGTGATATCTTTTGCTTTGAAGGTACCTACGTGGCGGCTGTCGCTAGAAACCAAGCGGTCGTCTCCGAGGAGAAGGTATTCTCCTTCTGGAACTGTAAAGCTAAAGTTGGTATTGTAGTTGACATCAACTGTGAAGGCTTGAGCTTTTTCAGCGATACTTCTAAAGAAAGTGCCTTTATTTCCTTCAAATCCCTTGCCTGAGTAAGTGCTTTGGAGTTTGTCATCCTTGAAACGTTTGATGTAGTCAGCTAGGTAAGGCTCATCCGTCTCTTTATCATTGATGTAAAGTTTATCATTTTCGTAACGGATGGTATCGCCAGGCATTCCGATGACACGTTTGACAATGTCCTTATTGCCATCTTCCTCATGGGCAACCACGATATCAAAACGGTCAATAGGGAGGTGTTTGACAACAAAGAGAATTTCGCCATCCGCTAGGGTCGGATCCATGGAATGTCCTTCTACGCGGACATTGCTCCAAAAAAAGATACGACTTAAAGCTAGTAATGACAGAATTAAGAGGAACAATCCCCACTCTTTTAAGAAATTTTTAAATGAATTCATAACTTACCTTTCTAAGCGTTTTTTCGCTTTTTCAGTATTTTTAAAGTGCAGTTTGGCGCAGAAGTTGAGTCCCTGCATACCATAGGCTTGTAAAATCTGGCTAGCTACCTTATCAGAAGCCGTTCCAGCCCCACTTGGAAGTTGATAACCCAGTTCTCGTCCTAGATTTTCTAGATTTTCCAGAAAGAGATCACGCGCAATGATAGAAGAAACTGCGACAGCCAAGTATTTGCCCTCAGCCTTTTCTTCTAATCTGATAGGATTGCTGAAACGATTGGCCTCTTGTGCCAAGTACTTGTCATAATTTTTAGCACTGGTAAAGGCATCAATCACAATTTTCTCAGGCTGAATGCCTTTTTGAAGAAGGAGATAGATAGCCTGGTTATGGAGGGCTACCTTAACCGAAACAGCATTGTAGCGGTCTCCGATGACCTCGTTGTACTTGCTTGGTGAGAGAAGCAGTGCCTGGTGCTGGATTTTTTCCTTGAGAATAGGAGCAATCTGACGAATCTTTTGGTCGGTCAGAGTCTTAGAATCCCCCACACCGAGTTTTCGTAAAAAGTCATGCTGGTCAGGTGTGACAAAGGAAGCCACAACTGCAAGCCCACCAAAGTAGGAACCATTTCCAACCTCATCCGTCCCAATTAAAGGAAGATTTTGTCCGTTGGTTTCCTCTAGAACCTGATAGCCAAAGAAACTGGCGTATTTCTCAGCCCCTTCACCCTGAAGCAAGACCTTTCCAGAAGTATAGATAGAAACTGTTGCCTGAGGCAGTCTCAAAAAGTAGCGTATATAGGGATTCTTACTGGGAGCCAGACTGGTTTGATAGTGTTCAAGAAAAGCCTGAATCTCTTTTTCGCTTGGTGTGAGTGTTATACTTGCCATAGTTTCTATTGTACCACAAAAGCAGGCAAATTTGTAAAAACTGACAAAGTTAGCGAATTTTGGTATAATATCGTGAGGTGAATTTTATGGCAAATCTAAATCGATTCAAATTTACATTCGGGAAAAAATCATTAACCTTGACAAGCGAGCATGATAACCTTTTTATGGAGGAAATCGCCAAGGTTGCGACAGAAAAATACCAAGCAATTAAAGAACAAATGCCTAGCGCAGATGATGAAACAATCGCTCTTTTGTTGGCAGTCAACTGTTTATCAACTCAGCTCAGCCGTGAGATTGAATTTGACGATAAGGAACAAGAGCTAGAAGAACTCCGTCACAAGCTTGTGACTTGCAAGCAAGAACAGAGCAAGATTGAGGATTCCTTATGATTTCACTCCTTCTTCTATTGGTCTTGGCTTGGGGATTTTATATCGGCTATCGGAGAGGCCTGCTCTTACAGATTTATTACCTGATTTCAGCTATGGCATCGGCTTTTATGGCTGGCCAGTTTTATAAGGGACTTGGAGAGCAGTTCCATTTATTACTTCCTTATGCAAATCCGCAGGAAGGTCAGGGAACTTTCTTTTTCCCATCGGATCAACTCTTTCAGCTGGATAAGGTCTTTTACGCAGGGATCGGTTACTTGCTTGTATTTGGGATTGTCTATAGTATCGGTCGTTTGCTTGGTCTCCTATTACACTTACTTCCTAGTAAAAAACTGGGTGGTAAGTTGTTCCAAGTTTCAGCAGGTGTCTTGTCCATGTTGGTGACCTTATTTGTCTTGCAAATGGCCTTGACAATCTTGGCGACCATCCCCATGGCAGCTATACAAAATCCTCTTGAAAAGAGTATCGTCGCAAAACACATCATCCAGAGCATACCGGTAACAACCAGTTGGCTCAAACAAATCTGGGTGACAAATTTAATCGGATAAAAAGGGCAGGAGTTTTCCTAGCCCTTTGTTTACAGATTTGACTCGAATCTATCAGAATGTAAAAAGCTACCACACCTAGACATTCAAAGACAAGGAAATAAAGATGAATAAGAAAATATTAGAAACATTAGAGTTCAATAAGGTCAAGGCCTTGTTTGAACCCCATTTGTTGACCGAGCAGGGCTTGGAGCAATTGAGACAGCTGGCTCCAACTGCCAAAGCAGATAAAATCAAACAGGCTTTTGCTGAGATGAAGGAAATGCAGGCTCTCTTTGTCGAGCAACCGCATTTTACCATTCTCGCAACTAAGGAAATTGCAGGAGTCTGCAAGCGGTTGGAGATGGGAGCAGACCTCAATATTGAGGAGTTCCTACTCTTGAAGCGCGTGCTTCTTTCTAGCCGAGAGCTTCAAGGTTTTTATGCTAATCTGGAAAATGTCAGTTTGGAAGAATTAGCCCTTTGGTTTGAGAAACTACACGATTTTCCTCAATTACAAGGAAATCTCCAAGCCTTTAATGATGCAGGTTTCATTGAGAATTTTGCCAGTGAAGAATTGGCGCGCATCCGTAGAAAAATCCATGATAGCGAGAGTCAGGTACGCGATGTTTTACAGGACCTGCTCAAGCAAAAAGTGCAGATGTTGACAGAAGGGATTGTTGCCAGCAGAAATGGTCGTCAGGTTTTACCAGTCAAAAATACCTATCGCAATAAGATTGCAGGTGTCGTTCATGATATTTCTGCTAGTGGAAATACCGTCTATATTGAACCCCGTGAGGTGGTCAAACTGAGCGAAGAAATTGCTAGTCTGCGAGCAGATGAGCGCTATGAAATGCTGCGAATTCTCCAAGAAATTTCTGAGCGTGTCCGCCCTCATGCGGTCGAGATTGCTAATGATGCTTGGATTATCGGTCATCTGGACTTGATTCGTGCCAAGGTACGCTTTATCCAAGAAAGGCAAGCAGTCGTTCCTCAGCTGTCAGAAAATCAAGAAATTCAACTGCTCCATGTCTGCCATCCTTTGGTCAAAAATGCCGTCGCAAATGATGTCCATTTTGGTCAAGATTTAACAGCGATTGTCATTACAGGTCCTAATACAGGTGGGAAGACCATCATGCTTAAAACTCTGGGATTGACGCAGGTTATGGCCCAGTCTGGTTTGCCGATTTTAGCAGATAAGGGAAGTCGTGTTGGTATTTTTGAAGAAATTTTTGCTGATATTGGAGATGAGCAGTCTATTGAGCAGAGCTTGTCTACCTTCTCTAGCCACATGACCAATATTGTGGATATTCTTGGCAAGGTCAATCAACATTCACTCTTACTCTTGGATGAGTTGGGGGCTGGTACCGATCCTCAAGAGGGAGCCGCCCTTGCCATGGCTATTCTGGAGGACCTTCGTCTGCGTCAAGTCAAGACCATGGCTACTACTCACTATCCAGAACTCAAGGCCTATGGTATCGAGACAGCCTTTGTGCAAAATGCCAGCATGGAGTTTGATACTGCAACTCTACGCCCGACCTATCGCTTTATGCAGGGAGTTCCTGGCCGAAGCAATGCTTTTGAAATTGCTAAACGTTTAGGACTATCTGAAGTTATTGTCGGGGATGCCAGTAAGCAGGTCGATCAAGACAATGATGTCAATCGGATTATTGAGCAACTAGAAGAGCAGACGCTGGAAAGCCGTAAACGTTTGGATAATATTCGTGAGGTGGAGCAAGAAAATCTCAAGATGAATCGTGCTCTTAAAAAACTTTACAACGAGCTCAATCGTGAAAAGGAAACCGAACTTAATAAGGCGCGTGAACAGGCTGCTGAGATTGTGGACATGGCCCTAAGTGAAAGTGACCAGATTCTCAAAAATCTCCACACTAAATCTCAACTCAAGCCCCACGAAATCATTGAAGCCAAGGCCAAGTTGAAAAAATTGGCTCCTGAAAAAGTAGATTTGTCTAAAAACAAGGTCCTTCAAAAGGCCAAGAAAAAACGAGCTCCAAAGGTGGGAGATGATATCGTGGTTCTCAGTTATGGCCAGCGTGGTACCCTGACCAGTCAACTCAAGGACGGCCGCTGGGAAGCTCAAGTCGGCTTGATTAAGATGACCTTGGAAGAGAAAGAATTTGACCTTGTTCAAGCTCAGCAAGAAAAGCCAGTTAAGAAGAAACAAGTCAATGTTGTGAAACGAACTTCTGGTCGAGGACCTCAAGCCAGACTGGACCTTCGAGGTAAACGCTATGAAGAGGCCATGAATGAGCTAGATGCCTTTATAGACCAAGCCCTGCTTAACAATATGGCTCAAGTTGATATCATCCATGGTATCGGAACAGGTGTCATCCGTGAAGGTGTCATCAAATACCTACAAAGAAACAAGCATGTCAAGAGTTTTGGCTATGCCCCACAAAATGCTGGAGGCAGTGGTGCAACTATTGTGACTTTTAAAGGATAAGAAAAGCCTGAGGAATATAGATGCTTCCTCAAGCTTTTTTGATTTCTAGCCTAGATATCTAAAGGTTGTCCAGTGCGATTGAGTTGTGTGACAGTAACAAAGAAGTCCTCTCTCATTCGAGTCAGAAGTTGATTTGGATAGATTTTTTCAAAGTTATCGAGACTGGCAAAGATATGCTTAGCAAGTTCTAGACCTTTGACATCATCTTGTCTGAGAAAATTATTAGCCCGCTCCATGGAAAGACTAATCATCTCTGTCATCTTGGTACTCAGTAGAGGGAAGGTATTAATCACTTCCAGAGTCTTCAACGCTAGATTTTCAGCTTTATCATAGTAGCCATTAACAGAGTAATGCTTGATAGCAGTTCTTAAGCAGGCAATATAATAGTCAGAAGTACGGATTGAATGGTATTCAGTCTGTTTTTTTAGAGTATCTAATAAGTGGTAGAGCCTGTAATCTAAAAATTCGATTGAAAAGTGAGGCAGGATAGATGAAAAGATATTCACCTCAATTTTATTCCAATCGTCCAATTCACTAAGATAGTTCTTGATATATTCTAGTTCTTGATAATCTTTTGGAGTCAGAAAAGAATCTCCGATGATGTTTGCGATAGCAAATTTATTGACTACACGATTGGCAATTACATAGTGTTCAGCGATTCCAGGATTTTCTAAGGGTTGATTAATCAAGCTAATAATCTTTTTAAATTCACGCTTATAGGCCAAATCAGCAACTTGAGCCTGTAATTTATGAAATTCAGTTGGAAACATCTGCGTTTTGAGACTATCAAAGGTCTCTTTATCAATTCCAATATTAGAAAGAATCTCTTCAAATTTTTGGATGGTTATTCGAGATTTCCCTTGCTCAAACTGACGTAAAAAATGTGGAGTCACTGTGGTCCCAGCGGCTTCCTTCTGTGTAAACCCTCTCTCCTCACGGATGGCTTTATAGACTAATCCATAAACACTTTCATCTTGCATCCTAAATCTCCTCAAGTCCTTTTTTCTATTCTATCATAATTCTACCAGCTTTTAAGGTGATTTTTAGAAAAAAGTAATTATAGTTACGCTTTTTCGGGGGGGGGGGGGGGGGTAATTGTTAAATAAATGTAAATATATATACCCTTTTATTAAAAAAGTTAAATAGCATGCTATAATGTAACCGTAAAAAACAAAAAAAAAAAGGAGATTACTTATA
>CAUPZW010000043.1:0-11750 GCA_963515655.1 Streptococcus mitis | reverse complement strand
CATCCGCAACTGCTTTCTTAGCTGCTTCTTTCGCTACTGGGTTTACAGCTTTAACGTCTGCTACACCTTTATCTTTTGCATTATTTACTGCTGTTTGTGCTGTTGTTGCTGCTTCTGGTGTTTCTGCGTTATCTGGCTGTGCATTAATAGCGTCTGTTGCTGCTTTTGCTTTCGCTTTTGCATCGTCCTTAGCTGCTGTTTTTTCTGCGTCAGTTAAGTCAGTTCGTGCATCGATTGCTTTTTCTTTCTCAGCTAATTCATCCGCAACTGCTTTCTTAGCTGCTGCTTTTGCTACTGGGTTTACTTTCGCAATTTCTCCAGTACCAGCTTCCTTAGCTTTATCTACTGCATCGTTTGTTGTTGCAGAGTCGATAGCTTTAATTGCTTCTTCTGCTGCCGTATTATTTTTCGCAATAGCTGCATCTTTTTCTGCTTGTGTTAGATTTGGATTTGCTTTAATTGCATCTTCTTTAGCTTTACGAGCTGTTTCAACATCTGCTTTTGCTGCATCTTTCTTCGCTACTACTGGATTATCTCCTACGATTGCAGTAGTACCAGCTGTTTTAGCTGTATCTAATGCTTCTTTTGTTGTAACTTCAGGTTTCGCTATTTCATCAAGAGCTTTTTTCTTATCAGCATTTACTTTATCGATTGCTGCTTGTTTCTCGTCATCAGTAGCATTTGGAGTTTTATTAATCTCGTCAATTTTGGCTTCTGCTGCTTTTTCTACTGCCTCAATAGCTGGTTGTTTATCAAGAGTTACGAATTCTGATAATGATCTTGTATCTTTAGATCCGTCTGTGTATGTTACTACAAGATTTCCATTAGCATCTTTTTCTACTGATTTAATCTTAGTCTTAGCATCTTCAGCATCTACAGCTTTACCTTTTTTCTCTGCTAAGTTAGCATCATCATTACGCTTAGAATACTCAATTTGTAATTTTTCTTTGATTTTATCTAACTCATCTTGCGTTACGTTAGCTGGGTCTGTTACAGCTACTTTTTCTGTTGGAGTCGCTATATCGTATTTAAATGTTTGATTTTTAACTAGGAAGTGAGCGTATCCTGGTTTTTGTCTCGCATTAGGATCTTTATCTAGCGCTCTATAATCAGTGTTTGAAAGTTTACCATCGTTGTCTTTAGAAACAATAAAACTTGTCCACTGTTGCCCAGCTGGTAGATTAGTTTTACCAGTCATCTTGATAGTAGCAGTTCTTTTATCTTCAGATACTGAACCTTCTCCAGTCACTGCACCATTTTCAACTTTACCTGTTGGTAATCCATAGCCTGCTGCATTATTCCCTGAAATATCTCCAGGTCCACGTAAGTAAAGATCTTTAACTTCATTTTCATCTGTACCTTTGAAAGTTAAATCAGTGTTTTCACCTGTATAAACATAGATTTGTTTATTAGCTTCATTCGAGTATGGAAGTGCTACTTTTGGAGCTACGTTTACAAAATCTGCTAATGCTTTTGTATCTTTAGAACCATCTTTATATGTTACTACAACATTATTTCCTTCTCTAGTTATGCTTTCAATACGATCAGTTTGGTTTTCAACGTCTTTTCCTTGTTTATCAAGAAGATTTTTATCTGGGTTTGTAGTAGAGTATTGAATCTTAATACTATTTTTAATCTGGTTAAACTCATCTTCTGTGATATTATTAGCATTTGCTACAGTAACTTTTGTCTCTGGATCTTTAATATCATATTTTGCTGTTTGAGCTTTTAATTTGATAGTGAATGATCCTGGATCACTTGCATATGCCTGCTCTGTTGCAGTATTTTTGATAAAGGCACCATCAGTATCTGTAGCCGTTGCATAGCGAGTTACAATTTTCAGCTCTCCTTCTGCTGTTTTAGGGAATAAACTTGCAGAAATTCCAGAATTGTCTTTTGAAATGTTACCTTTAATTTTTACAATAGCAGGGGTCTCAGCTGTTGCTACTGTTTCAGTTGAAATTTTTTCAACTGTTGTATTAAACTCATTATTTAAAATATTTGGATTTGATGCATCTTTAGGTGGTTGTTCTACATTTCCACCGCGGGTTATTGTTGCTGATGCTACTTTCCCATTGTCATCCTTAAATTTAATAGGAATATCGAAATCTTCATTAGCATATACGTAAACGTCTTTTTTACCATCTACAGAGAAAGGAATTTCTACTGTTGGCGCTGCGTTTACACGTGCTACATTTGCAACTGGAGTAGTGTCTACTGAGTCATCATTATAGGTAACTCTGACTGTTCCACTTGCAACATCGATGTTTTTTACTACTGAAGATCTATTTGCTAAGACTTCCCCTTTGTGAGACGCTAGTCGAGCATCTTCTCTAGTTGCAGTATCAGAATATTGAATCTTAATTTTCTCTTTGATTTTAGTAATCTCAGGCGCAGTTAAGCTGTTAATATCAGCAACAGGAACTTTATTCTCCTCTGCTACTGGTTGAATATCGTATTTATATGTTTGAGATTTAACAACTAAGTTGAACCCACCAGGAGCTTTTAAGTTGCTACCTGCAGCCAGCTTTTCACCATTAGAATTTTCAAGTTGTAAATATCTTGCTCCTAATACTGCGTTTTGATCTTCAGTTTTTTTGTAAGCTGAAAGTCCTTTAAATTCATCATTTGGTTTACCAGTTATTTTAATTGTTACTGGACCTTTAGTTGGAGTTAGTGTCTGACGATAAGTCCAACCAAAACCATCTATTTCATTTTCTTCTTCAACAGGTTGAGGTTTCGTACCAGCTTTTACTGCATCTCTCTTAGATTTTAGTAAGAACTGACCACTTCCACTTTTAACTGTTGCTTTAGTAATATCTCCAGCCGTTGAGTTAACTGTGATATCGATGTCTGCGTTTTCTTCATTATAAAGGTAAATTTCTTTTTTATTAGAATTAGAATATTCCATAGAATAAGTAAAGTTACCTTGAGTTTCAGGTGTTTCCGCACGGAAAGCATTGTTTTTGTCTAATGCTTGTCCATTACGTTCGTCTTTTGAACCGGTATTTTCGATAGAGTTAGATTCTGATTTTTTCTCAGTGTTTTCTGCTTTTTTACCTACAGTTTCTTTTCCGTTAGTAGTGTCTACTGCTGGAGTTTCTTTTTTCTCTACAGGTTTATTTTTTAATTTAGTATTAGCTGTAGTGACAAGTTTGCTGTAAGCTTTTTTTAGTTCAGCTTGAGTAGTTGCATTCGCTAATGTAGCTTTTGCAGATTCTAAGTCAGCTTTTAATACTGCAACACTTTCTTCCGTTTTGTTATCGTAAGAACCGTTAGAAAGTTTTGTCTCAATCTCTGAAATTAAATTTGTCAACTCTGACTTGTCCAAAGTTGGAGTTGTTGCTTCTACTGGTTTAGCAGTAGCCTCTTCCGAAGTTGTTTTGTTTTCAGAGGCTGGCGCTGAAGCTTCTACAGATGGTGTATCTTGTTTGCTTAGCTCATTAGCTGATACAGCTCCATTACCTAAGAACATGAAAAGAGCAGCGACCGCTACACTAGCCGCTCCAAAGCTATATTTACGAATCGAATAACGCGTGACTTTTTCACGGTGCAAACGTTCAACACGACTCATGGGATTTTTGTGTTCCATTTTATTCTCCTTTTGGAATTAGTTGATTTAGCTTCTACATAACAAAATTTATTACTTAAAACGAATAAGCAATATTCTCTTATGCATGCAGAAACCTACACTCATATTCTATCCTATTTTCAATATATATGCAAACTTTTAGACTTCAAATTTTCGCAAAAAAAAAAAAAACGTTTTGGGAAAGCAAGGGATTTTCAGACAATTTAAATTTGCATTTTTTTACGTTTGAATATATATTTAATCTCTATATTATACTATTGTATTTTTGTTCGATTTATACGTAATTGCAGAAGATATTACATATATATAATTAGAATCAGAGTAAGTTTAAAAACAAGCATTGACTATTAGCCCAAAATAAAACATGCTATCTAGTTCGATAACATGTTCCCATTCTCATTTATAGTAAAGCCTCAAACTCAGCGACAGTCATGCCCAATTGCTGGCTAGCAACTTCAGATGTCAGTAGCTGTTGACGGACTAGATTTGCTAACATAGCGAAACTTCCTTCAGCTTTCCCACGCTCCAGTCCCTGTTCAAGACCACGCTCTAAACCTTGTTCAAGACCTTCCGCCCTAGCAGTCTCCAAGGCATAATCCTGAGCCAATAACGCTTGTTCTTCGCGCATACGTAGTTGACTAAACATTTTTCTGTCCTCCTCGGACCAGCTTTTGTAGTCCAGCAGTTGATCTGCCTGACTGATGGCTCGCTCGGGTTCTTGAGTAAAGGGTTTATTCCCGAAAAACTCCAACCACGGCTTACGAACCTCGTCTTTGCTGGTTTCTCTATATTTTTTTAGTTCTAAGAACGCCATCTTGACCAAATGGTTTTCTTGACCGTTATTTGTGATGGTTAAGACTTCACCTGTCGTGTTCTCCCGCATACTAAAGCTATGAAAAGCCAAGTCATCTGAAAAGTAATTACTGTCTACGATAGCGATAGCATATACTGGTGCAATATGTTTATAGCTCTGGTGGGTATCACCTTCTCGTTGGCGAATTTTTTCTAAGTTTTGATTGACCTGACTGCAAAGGTAAGCCCACAGGCGATTGATGAAAAAATTCTGATGATGGACTTGTATTTCGATAATAACCTGTGTCCCATTGTCCAACTCAGCCAAGACGTCTATACTGGTATAGAAATCCTGAGCCGAGTACGGTAGGGAAGGCAAGACGTGAATGTTGCTTCCCTCTAAAATAGTTACATTTTTAGCTGGTAAGTCCAGCATATCGCGGATAAATTGACAAGTGATTTCTGGATTGCTGAAAATTTTCTTAGCTACCAAATCATTGGTCGGGCTGATGCCCGGATGTCTTAAAGTCATCCATTTCCTCCTCTTATTATACCACAGTTTTAAATCTAATTTTACTAGATTCGATGGTTCTATCTATTTATTCGGAAAGGAAATGAATTGTGAAGATATTTTATCTCGTTTCAACTAAAATATGAGCTTGATCAATCAGCTGTCCATCAACAGTCAGATTCAGATAGAGATTCAAAGTTCTACCAGTAGCCAAACTCAGAGTTAGTATGATCAGATTTTTTTAGTTGCCTCAGCTTGAACTTGACGGACTTTAAACTACACCATACCCACCTGTACCCAGTTAAGCTCAAATCTTAGCCTCTAAAGAGGAGCTACTTTCACTGACATGAACCAGTATATTGAACTACACCATCTTATCAACAACTTTATCCACAGTTGTGGATAAAGTTGTTGATAACTAAACATCCTCAAAAGTTTCTTATTACAGTGTTAAAAGTCTTGACTTTTCTCACTAAGCACTATTCTCTACCAAATCCCCTCCCCTCCTAGCTAATAATTAAAATTCTCTCCTCGTCAGCAAGTGATAATCAATAAAAATCAAAAAGAAAACTAGGAAGCTACCCACAGGCTGCTCAAAACAGTGTTTTGAGGTTGCAGATGGAAGCTGAGCTAGTTTGAAGAGATTTTCGAAGAGTATGAAACAGTATTATTTACAAAGACTATCCTACTTCTCCCTTTAATTTGCTACATGGAATAAACTATCAATTCAAAAATAAGAATCTATAAACTCCATTTAGAGATAATCAAACAGATCTATCCCCACGATTATCCACAAGTTGTTGATAACTCCTGTGAATTACCCAATTTTTAGAAACCGTTCCACTCTCAGTCCTCTATTATATCTAAGGTTAATGAGATGTTCCCACTCTTATAAATCTGTGGAAAAGTCTGATAATCACTTCATGTTCATACAAACTGTAATTTTCAAGAAACAAGGTCAAATCTTACACAAGCGCAAAAACCACCTCTCTGAATATTCATTATTACTGTATATCAGAAATAGTTTGTATTCACAAATCTTTCTAGTTATTCCCTTATCATTCCAAATTAAGGAAAACAACATACAATAATTTTAGTTAAATGTATATCAATGTTCTTTGCTTTTCTTAACAAATGCAATGCAAAAAGAGCCTGTTGCCAAGCTCTTTGGTCTATTATTTCTTCTCAGCACGGAGGGCTGACAAGATTTGTGTACGGATATCATCTACACCATTTGGAGTATTTGGTAAAAAGATAGTTTGGTTTCCTTTAGAGGCAAAGGTATTCAAGGTATCCAAATACTGGTTGGTCAAGAGGATAGACATGATTTGTTCTTCTGTCATGCCAACATTTGCTTCCTTGAGTTCTGTGATAGACTCTGCCAATCCATCCACAATCGCCTTACGTTGTTGGGCAATCCCCACACCATGAAGGCGGTCTTTTTCTGCTTCGGCTTCAGCTGCAGTGACGATTTTAATCTTGTCAGCTTCTGCCAATTCTTGCGCTGCAACCCGCTTACGTTGCGCCGCATTGATTTCATTCATGGATTGCTTAACTTCTGCATCTGGTTCAACCTTTGTAATCAAGGTTTTCACAATAATATAACCGTAAGTAGTCATTTCTTCTGCTACCTGATGTTGAACTTCAAGGGCAATCTCATCTTTTTTCTCAAACAATTCATCCAAGGTTAATTTGGGAACAGAAGAGCGAAGAGCATCTTCGATATAAGATTTAATCTGAGATTCAGGACGCATGAGTTTATAGTAAGCATCTGTCACGCTCTGCTCGTTGACACGGTACTGGGTCGCCACATTCATCATAACGAACACATTGTCCTTGGTCTTAGTCTCAACCACAATATCGCTTTGCAACAAGCGCAACTGAATCCGCGCTGCAATCGAGTCAATCCCAAAAGGCAAGCGAATATGAATACCGCTATTGGCAACCTTTTGGTATTTCCCAAAGCGTTCAATAATCGCCACCGACTGCTGACGAACCACATAAACTGTACTCAGTGTGACTATCACCAATAGGAGCACACAAACCACCACAAAAATCATCAAAAATGTTGCCATTATCGTGACCTCCATTATTATTTTTTCCTGTATTATAGCACATTTAAAGAAGGCTGTGCAATTTTTACTGCGATTTTTCCTGAAATGTCAATAATTAGAGGTGAAACGACATTTCAAGTTAGTAATCGCTTTTTTTTATTACATTAACTTCTATAGAATCTACATCAATAGTCAGGGAATAACTTGCCTTAACTTTTCCCTCGTGCTATACTAGTGATTGAAATTAATAATAGGAGATACTTCATGAAAACAGCAAAAACTACTGTTACAATCCTTTCTGCACTTGCTTCTGTCGTCTTATTGGCTAGTTGTGCAACAAAATCCACAGAAACACAAACAAGCAATAATAGCTCATCTGATAATCAAATTACAATGACATATGACCAACTACGGTCAAGAGAAAACACTATGTCAACCCTTTGGTACCAAAAATCAGCTGAAACTAAAGCTTTATACATACAGGGTTATAACGTTGCAACAAATCACCTAAAGGAATTGCTCAAAACAGAATCAGACAAACCTTACTCTATCGTTTTAGACTTGGATGAAACTGTCCTAGATAATAGCCCTTATCAAGTACAAAATGTCAAAGATGGTACAGCATTCACACCCGAAAATTGGGATGTTTGGGTTCAAAAAGCTGCAGCAAAAGCCGTCCCTGGCGCCAAGGATTTTCTTCAGTTTGCTGATCAAAACGGCGTCCAAATCTACTATATTTCTGACCGCTCAGCTAATCAAGTAGATGCTACTATTAAAAATCTTGAAAGTGAAGGAATTCCTGTTCAAGGACGTGATCATCTCATGTTCTTAGAAAGTGGTGTAAAATCCAAAGAGGGTCGTCGCCAAAAAGTTCAAGAAAAAACAAATCTTATCTTATTGTTTGGTGATAACCTCGTAGACTTTGCAGATTTTTCTAAGACTTCTGAATCTGACCGTGATAAACAACTTGAAGAATTGCAAAAAGAATTCGGTGAAAAATTCATCATCTTCCCAAATCCAATGTACGGATCATGGGAATCAGCTGTATACGGTGGTAACAAACTAGATGCTAAAGGTCAAGTAGAAGAACGCCAAAAAGCCTTGCAAGGTTTTGATAAATAAAACAAATAAGTTGATTCTACATAAAATTAGGTTAACTTACAATCTTCAAAAAGTGGATAGGAAGGAATTCTGATAATCAGAAAACTTTCCTATCCACTTTTATAATTGATATAACATCAAGCTTTTATACATCTGATACTATACGTTTTTTGATTTTAAAGACTTTTTGCCTATCCCCTATATTTCAAAAATTAAACAATATTGATGATCCAAATTTAATGTGGTATACTATTTTTGTCATCGGTTACCGATTACGTTCCTTACGGTTCGTGAGAGGAGGTGAAACTAATGAGCCTTATACCTGAGCTTGCTCTTACTATTATAGCAGATGTTATAGCAGGAATTATCTTGTATTTCGTTTGCAAATGGCTAGATGGTAAGAAATAAACCGACTGACTAGCCTATCAACACCCGTTAAATCGCTAAGATACGTAAAAAAAGCCCTTAACTACTGCAATAGTTAGGGGCTTTGGTGTTCTAATGAACCTTATACACTAACAACATTCTAGCATATAAGCCCAGATATTTCAAGAGTTTTATTTATTTTTTAAAGTTCTGGAAAGGTCTATAATGAAGTTAGCCATCTAGTACCCAAAAACCGACTAGCTCTTATGAACTAGTCGATTTTTCATCAATGCGCCAACATTTCTTGGGCGATTTCTTGTCCAGATAGGTTATCTGGGTAGTAGGTTGGCCAGTTATCCATTTCTTCAAAGAGGGCTTCTTGGCTTGTGCCTCCAAAGAAGATATGGAAATGTTCTGCCTTAACTGGGGCGATATTGTGGTCACTAAACTGAACATACTTGAACTGTCCAGCGTCCGCATCTGTCGCTTCAAAGAGGAAGCGCACACCACGATTGCCTTTCTTATAAGTCAAGATTTTCTTACCAACATACTTGTAGGTGAATTTCTTGCTTTGTCCACCTTGAATAAATTCCATAGTATTATCAGCAATGTTGATCTTAGTGACATCTGTCTGATAGCCTTTTGTATAGTAGGCCTTGTACTCAGCCTGAGTCATCTTACCAGTCAACTTAGCCTTGTAGTCAAAGACTTGGTCAAAAGTACCATCTTCAAGGAAAGGATAAACTGATTGCCAATTACCTGCATAGTCACTCAAGGTGCGGTCCTTGACAGCTGTATCCTCAAAGTAACCATTTTGGACTGTCTTGGTATCCTCTGCTTTTTCAGGCTCGATTGCTGGGCCTTCTTGGTCCGTTGTTTGTTTCAAAGCCTTGAGGTTTTTCTCCATCACGGAAATGTAGTTTTCTCCAGCCTTGGTGTCCTCTTCTGTCAGACTTTCCAAAGGATTAAGGACATCTGTTTTGACACCTGCTTCTTTTGAAAGTGTGTTAGCAAGGGCTTGTGAAGCATTTTCTTCAAAGTAGATATAGGCAATTTTATTTTTCTTTACGTACTCTGTCAATTCTGCCAAGCGAGCTGCTGGTGGTTCTGCATCTGGAGAGAGGCCTGAGATTGCGACTTGTTTGAGTCCATAGTCCAAAGCAAGATAGTTAAAGGCTGCGTGCTGAGTCACAAAGCTCTTTTGTTTGGCTTGAGACAAGCCTTCTGCATAAGCCTTATCCAAGGCTTGCAATTTTTCGATATAAGCAGCTGCATTCTTCTCAAAGGTCTCTTTTTTATCCGGATAATCTGCTGATAAGCTGTCACGGATGTGCTCTACTAGTTTAATGGCACGAACTGGTGATAACCAAACATGGGGATCGTACTCATGGTGATTGCCTTCTTCTCCATGGTCATGGTCGCCCTCTTCTTCCTCGCTACCTGGCAAGAGCAACATATCGCCTGTAGCCTTGATGGTTTTGACCTTTTTCTTATCCAAGGTATCTAGTAATTTAGGAACCCATGTTTCCATGTTTTCATTTTCATAAACGAAGGTATCTGCGTCTTGGATTTTGGCAACTGCCTTGGCAGAGGGTTCGTATTCATGGGGTTCTGTACCAGCACCGATGAGGAGTTCTACATTAGCCGTATCTCCTGCGACTTGCTTGGTAAATTCATAGACAGGGTAAAAGGTTGTCACAATATTTAATTTACCATCCGCCTGCTTTTGATTGGAACAAGCCACTAAAAACAAGGCACATAGACTGACTAGCAATAAGCTAATTTTTTTCACATTTGTCTCCTATTTGATAAAACGTCTTACTAAACTGATGAGTATAAAGACAGTTACAAAAATAATGGTAATACTTGCACTTGCAGGTGTTTCTGCATAGTAGGAAATGTAAAGTCCTGCTACCATTCCCAAAAATCCAATAGCACTGGCAAGCAGCATAACCGATTTAAAGTTTTTACCCAGACGCAGGGCAATACTAGCTGGCAAGACCATAATGGTCGATACCAGAAGAGCTCCTGCAGCTGGAATCATAAGGGCAATGGCCACCCCCGTCACCATGTTAAAAAGAATGGACATGGTACGAACTGGCAAGCCATCCACAAAGGCTGTATCTTCATCAAAGGTCAAGATATACATTGGACGAAGGAAGAGGAAGGTCAAAATCAAAACAACCGCCGCAATGACAAAGAGGGAAATAACCTGCTCTTCGCTAATTGTAACGATGGAACCAAAAAGATACTGGTCCAAACTCATAGAACTCGAGCTTTTGCCCTTGCTCATGACAATCAGAGAAACAGCCAGACCCGTTGACATGAGGATAGCTGTCCCGATTTCCATAAAGCTCTTGTAAACCGTACGGAGATACTCCAGGAAGACTGCCGCAATCAAAACAATGGCAATAGTGGAAATAGTCGGAGAAATCCCCAGAACCAAACCAAAAGCTACACCCGAAAGCGAGACGTGGCTGAGGGTATCACTCATCAAACTCTGACGGCGCAAGATAAGGAAGGTTCCCAATACTGGCGAGAAAAGACTCATAGCAATAACCGCCAGAAAGGCGCGTTGCATAAAGTCATAAGATAACAAACTAAGCATGGCCCACCTCCTGATCATTCTCATGAACGTTGAAACAACGCCATGGCGAATCTTGGTTACGAACTAGATGAATATTGCGATCCGCATAGTCCTTGACTTCCTCAGGGTCATGGGTAATCATCAAAACAGCCTTACCATGATGGTGGGCACTATGGTGCATGAGTTCGTAAAATTCATTTTTGCTTCCAGCATCCATCCCTGTTGTCGGCTCATCCAGGACAAAAATATCTGGGTCAGAAGCAAACATCCGGGCAATCACTGCTCGTTGCTTTTGCCCTCCCGAGAGGGAACCAATTCGTTTGTCACGATGTTCCCACATACCAACTGAGTCTAGACTAGCCTTGATATGCTCCTCATCATGAGCATTCAAGCGACGGAACCAGCCTTTTCGTGGATAACGACCCGACTTGACAAATTCGTAAACCGTACTTGGAAAACCCGCATTAAAACTGGCAATCTGTTGAGGAAGGTAGGCTATTCTCAATTTCTTACCCTGTGTATTTGTCTTTGAAATGGTCACCTTACCAATGCGTGGCTGAAGGATTCCAAGACTGGCCTTGATCAGTGTCGTCTTAGCTGCCCCATTCTCCCCCGTCAAGGTAACAAATTCCCCACTATCAACACTATAATTGATATGTTCAAGAACGGGCTCCTTATCATAATAGAAGGATAAATCCTCTACCGTAATATATCTCATTATTTGATTTCTCCTACTAAAGCAGTCAA
>CAUPZW010000042.1:0-12914 GCA_963515655.1 Streptococcus mitis | reverse complement strand
TTGAGAGTTTCAACCTTGACCAAGATGTCACGACGTTTAGCATCGATTTCTTTCATCTCATTTAAGACAGCAGCATCTACACCACGTGTAGCCAATTTTTCTGCGACAGCATCAAAGTCTGTACGAATACGTTTGATATCTAACATAAGAACTCCTTTATGAAAAAAGCACACCTGACAAAGTGTTGGAGTGGCAGGGCCACGGTTCCATCCAACTTCACAGGTGTGCACTTGATTCTGTATTTAATTGTGAACAACGGTAGAATTTCACCTATCCCTCCTATCTGCTCGCAGCACCCGCAGACTTTCTGAAAGAAGAAGATAACCTACTTATCCGTTGCTATGATTATACTAAAGTTTCTACTTTTTTGCAAATAGATTCTTAAATTTTTGGCTAATTGTCTGAATCAGGGTAGGAAGTTTGACGACCTTGTCATTGCCCAGTTTTTCGCGAGCAATTTTAAGAATGGCACCTGAGTCTTTTGAGGCAAAGAGGAATTTTCCTCTGTCTGTAAAGACTTCGAAGTGGCGACTGATTTTGCGACCAGTAACATTAGCTCCAATTTGGTTGATATGGCTCCAAGGAATCTGGATAAATTGTTCAACATTGACATCTGGGTAAAATTCCAGAGCTTGATCTCCGACAAGAAATTTCCCAACTTTTCCAGCTATAGAGAGGTAGGAGGTGCCTGTCGTGCTGAGAAGCACTGTTTTGTTAAGAGATTGGGCCATGTCTAGTCTTCCTTACTTTCGCCAAAAAAGGCACTGTAAAGGGCTTTAATAGCTGCTTTTTCTTGGTCCTTATTGACAACGAACATAATAGAAACTTCACTAGAACCTTGAGACATCATCTGGATGTTGATTTTGTTTTCAGATAGAGCACGTGTCGCAGTAGCAGTTACTCCGATGTGACTCTTCATCTTTTCTCCAACAATCATAATGATTGAAAGGTCGTGTTCGATTTCTGCATGGTCTACTTCAGCTTTTTGCACCAACTGACGCAGGATTTCTTCTTCCTTGATAGGAGTTAGTTCGCGAGAACGAAGAATAATTGAAAGATCGTCGATACCTGTCGGCATGTGTTCCCAACCGATGTTAAGGTCTTCAAGGATTTGCAGAACCTTGCGACCAAATCCAACCTCACGGTTCATGAGGTATTTAGACATGTTAATGCTGACAAAACCTGAATCACCAGCAATTCCCACAACTGGAAATTCATCACTACTGTGTTTTAGGACGATACGAGTACCTGGATGGTCAGGGTTGTTGGTATTCTTAATGACGAGAGGAATTTTTCCACGGTAGGCAGGTAGAAGGGCTTCGTCGTGAAGAACTGAGAATCCTGCATAGGCCAACTCACGCATTTCACGATAGGTTAACTCAGGGATTGAGTGTGGTTGGTGGATAATTCCTGGGTGAGCTGCAAAGATACCATCAACATCCGTAAAGTTTTCATAGAGGTCAGCTTTAACTCCTGCAGCAATGATAGAGCCTGTAATGTCTGATCCTCCACGTGAGAAGGTACAGATTTGATTTTCCCTAGTAACTCCAAAGAAACCAGGAATGACAAGTACTTCATTTGCATTTGTCAATTCTTCAATCTTGTCATAACTTGATGGCACGATGCGAGCGTTGCCAGGTTCACTTGTTACCACAATCCCAGCTTCTCGAGGGTGAACATAGCGTGCATCGATACCGTTTTGGTTAAAATAGGCAGCAATCAATTTGGCATTGTTGTTTTCACCCGCTGCTAGGAAAGTATCGTAGAGAAATTCGTTTTCTTCGATAGGAAGGCTTGCCAAGGCACGAATGCTTTTTGAAATTTTCTCTAGAACAGCTGGTTTCAGTCCCAATTCACTAACCATGGCAGCATAGCGGTCGATAATCCAGCTTTGACTCTTGCTAATATCATTACCAGCAACATAGTCGCGGTAGTATTTAATCAAGGCATCCGTAACCTTAGTATCTTCAGCATTGCGTTTCCCAGGTGCAGAAACAACTACAAAACGGCGTTCTGGATCGCTTTTAACGATGTTTAAAACTTTTTCTAATTGACCAGCAGAGGCAAGAGAGCTACCTCCAAATTTAACAACTTTCATAAGAACTCCTAAAGTAAGTATTTTATACGATTATAGCAGAAAGAAAGCCTTTTTTCAATGAAGAAAATAAGCTATTTTACAGGGAAAGATAAGGAATCTAAAATCGGCTGAGACACTTTCAGCCGATTTTTTCTTGCTTTCAAGTTATAAAAAAGATATACTTCTATAATAAAATAATTTAACTTGCTTATAAAATAAAAAGGAGTCCTGATGGAACATATTATTTATCAGCTTGAAGAGGACTTGGCAATTATTACTTTAAACCGTCCTCATGTCGCTAACGGCTTCCACATTCCCATGTGTGAGGAAATTTTAGAAACCTTGACTCTGGCAGAAGAGAATTCGTCTGTGCGTTTTATCTTGATCAATGCTAGTGGAAAGGTCTTTTCAGTTGGGGGAGATTTGGTAGAGATGAAGCGGGCAGTAGATGAGGATGATATTCCATCATTGACGAAAATCGCAGAGTTGGTAAATGATATTTCTTATAAAATCAAGCAAATAGCCAAACCTGTCTTGATGGAGGTTGACGGGGCTGTTGCAGGTGCCGCAGCGAATATGGCTGTTGCTGCAGATTTCTGTTTAGCGACCGATAAGGCTAAATTTATCCAAGCCTTTGTTGGAGTTGGTTTGGCTCCAGATGCAGGAGGAATTCATCTCTTGAGCCGAAGTATCGGTGTGACGCGTGCTGCTCAACTAGCCATGACAGGAGAGGCATTAACAGCAGAAAAAGCTCTAGAGTGGGGTGTGGTTTACCGCATTTCTGAAGCTGATAAGTTAGAAAAAACCAGAGAACAGCTTCTTAAAAAATTAAGACGTGGTTCAAGCAATTCCTATGCAGCTATCAAGAAGTTGGTTTGGGGGAGCCAATTTAAAGATTGGCAAGATTATGCTGCTTTAGAATTGAAACTACAGGAATCCTTAGCTAAAACAGAGGATTTCAAAGAGGGAGTTCGGGCCCATTCGGAGAGAAGAAGACCGAAATTTACTGGAAAATAAGAAAATACTTGCACCATTCTTTGAAGTTTGATATAATTTTTTTGTCAAATGTTTTGATTGTGAAAGTTTTTTGAAAAGGAGGGAAAAGAGATTGGACTACCAACGAATTAATGAATATTTAACATCTATATTTAACAATGTCCTCGTTATTGAGGAAGTTAGCTTGAGGGGTAGTCGTTTCAAGGATATCTCCATCAAAGAAGTCCATACAATCGATGTAATTGGAAAATTCCCAGATGTGACGCCAAGTCAAGTGTCAAAAGAGTTGATGGTGACTCTTGGGACGGTTACGACGAGTCTGAATAATCTTGAACGAAAGGGGTACATTGAACGTATTCGCTCAGAGCAGGATCGTCGTGTGGTGCATCTGCATTTGACAAAGAAGGGTCGCTTGGTTCATAGACTACATAAACGCTTCCATAAGGCAATGGTTGAAAATATTATCGACGGTATGAGCAAGGAAGAAACTGAGGTTATGGGCAAAGGTTTGACGAAACTTTATCAATTTTTGGAGGATTTGAAATAATGGCTTTTGCAAAAATAAGCCAGGTTGCTCATTACGTGCCAGAGCAAGTGGTTACAAATCATGATTTGGTCCAGATTATGGATACCAATGATGAGTGGATTTCAAGTCGGACGGGAATACGACAAAGGCATATTTCAAGAACAGAATCTACTAGTGATTTGGCTACAGAGGTTGCTAAGAAACTAATGGCAAAAGCTGGAATCACAGGGGAAGAGCTGGATTTTATCATCCTAGCTACCATCACTCCAGATTCGATGATGCCCTCTACAGCTGCTCGTGTTCAAGCCAATATTGGAGCTAATAAGGCCTTTGCTTTTGACTTAACAGCTGCTTGTAGTGGATTTGTATTTGCTCTTTCAACTGCTGAAAAGTTTATCGCTTCTGGGCGCTTTCAAAAAGGCTTGGTGATTGGCAGTGAAACTCTCTCTAAAGCAGTCGATTGGTCAGACCGATCAACAGCTGTTTTGTTCGGAGATGGTGCTGGTGGTATCTTGCTAGAAGCTAGCGAGCAAGAGCATTTCTTAGCTGAGAGTCTCAATAGTGATGGGAGTCGTAGCGAGTGTCTGACCTATGGACATTCAGGTCTAGATTCTCCATTTTCAGATCAAGAAAATGCAGATTCATTTTTGAAGATGGATGGACGCGCAGTCTTTGATTTTGCTATTCGGGATGTAGCCAAGTCTATCAAACAGACCATTGAAGAATCTCCTGTAGAGGCGACAGACTTGGATTATCTGCTACTTCATCAGGCTAATGACCGTATTTTGGATAAGATGGCTAGAAAAATTGGTGTCGAACGAGACAAACTTCCAGCCAATATGATGGAATATGGCAATACCAGTGCAGCCAGTATCCCGATTTTACTTTCAGAGTGTGTAGAACAAGGCCTCATCCGTTTAGATGGTAGTCAGACTGTTCTGCTATCAGGCTTCGGTGGAGGCTTGACCTGGGGCACACTCATTCTTATAATTTAGGTAATCATGTGGTGAACACATTGTTATAAAAAACTATTTATTTTAAAGGAGTCCTATCATGGCAGTATTTGAAAAAGTACAAGAAATTATCGTTGAAGAACTTGGGAAAGACGCATCAGAAGTAACACTTGAATCAACTTTTGATGACTTGGACGCAGATTCATTGGACTTGTTCCAAGTAATCTCAGAAATTGAAGATGCTTTTGATATCCAAATCGAAGCAGAAGATGACTTGAAAACAGTTGGTGACTTGGTTGCTTACGTTGAAGAGCAAACAAAATAAGAAGAATACAAATAGAAGGAGTAGGGAAACCCGCTCCCTCTTGTTTAGGCAATAGTTTGATTGTCAAATTATGACGATATCGAACTATTACTTAAGCAAGAAACGATGGAGGGACTATGAAAACGCGTATTACAGAATTATTGAACATTGATTATCCTATTTTCCAAGGAGGAATGGCTTGGGTTGCTGATGGTGATTTGGCAGGGGCTGTTTCCAAGGCTGGAGGACTAGGTATTATCGGCGGGGGAAATGCCCCTAAAGAAGTTGTCAAGGCAAATATTTATAAAATCAAGTCATTGACGGATAAACCCTTTGGTGTCAATATCATGCTCTTGTCTCCCTTTGTGGAAGATATTGTAGACCTCGTTATCGAGGAAGGTGTTAAGGTAGTGACAACAGGCGCAGGAAATCCCGGTAAATACATGGAACGCTTCCATGAAGCAGGGATTACAGTTATTCCAGTTGTACCAAGTGTTGCCCTAGCCAAACGCATGGAAAAAATCGGTGCGGATGCTGTCATTGCAGAAGGAATGGAAGCTGGGGGACATATCGGGAAATTAACAACCATGACCTTGGTGCGTCAGGTTGCTGCTGCTGTATCTATTCCTGTTATTGCTGCAGGAGGGATTGCTGATGGTGAAGGTGCTGCGGCTGGCTTTATGCTAGGTGCAGAGGCTGTTCAGGTTGGAACGCGTTTTGTCGTTGCAAAAGAGTCTAATGCCCATCCAAATTATAAGGCGAAAATTTTAAAAGCTAGAGATATTGATACTACGATTTCAGCCCAGCACTTTGGGCATGCAGTTCGTGCGATTAAAAATCAGTTGACTCGTGATTTTGAAAAAGCTGAGAAAGATGCCTTTAAACAAGAAAATCCTGATTTGGAAATCTTTGAACAAATGGGAGCAGGTGCCCTAGCCAAAGCGGTTGTTCACGGAGATGTGGATGGCGGATCTGTTATGGCAGGTCAGATTGCAGGGCTTGTTTCCAAGGAAGAAACAGCAGAAGAAATCCTAAAAGATTTGTACTACGGAGCAGCTAAGAAAATTCAAGAAGAAGCCTCTCGTTGGGCAGGAGTTGTAAGAAATGACTAAAACAGCCTTTTTATTTGCTGGCCAAGGTGCCCAGTATCTAGGTATGGGCCGTGATCTCTATGATCACTATCCTATTGTTAAGGAAACAATTGATCAAGCTAGTCAGGTACTTGCTTACGATTTGCGTCATCTCATTGATAGGGAAGAAGAAAAACTCAATCAGACTCGCTATACGCAACCAGCTATTTTAGCAACTTCAGTTGCTATTTACCGATTATTGCAAGAAAAGGGCTATCAGCCTGATATGGTTGCTGGTTTGTCTCTTGGAGAATACTCTGCCTTGGTGGCCAGCGGTGCCTTGGATTTTGAAGAAGCGGTTGCTTTGGTAGCTAAGCGTGGAGCCTATATGGAAGAAGCAGCCCCTGCCGGCTCTGGCAAGATGGTGGCAGTTCTCAATACGCCAGTAGAGGTCATTGAAGAAGCTTGTAAAAAGGCTTCTGAACTTGGAGTGGTTACCCCAGCCAACTATAATACACCTGCACAAATCGTGATTGGTGGAGAAGTGGTAGCAGTTGATCGAGCTGTTGAACTCTTGCAGGAAGCAGGTGCCAAACGCTTGATTCCTCTCAAGGTTTCAGGACCCTTTCATACTGCTCTCCTTGAGCCTGCTAGTCAGAAACTAGCTGAAACTCTAGCTCAGGTAAGTTTTTCAGATTTTACTTGTCCCCTAGTCGGCAATACAGAAGCAACTGTTATGCAAAAAGAAGATATTGCTCAACTCTTGACGCGTCAAGTCAAGGAACCCGTGCGTTTCTATGAAAGTATTGCAGTTATGCAAGAAGCAGGCGTAACCAACTTTATCGAGATTGGACCGGGGAAAGCTTTATCAGGCTTTGTCAAAAAAATTGATAAAACGGCTAAACTAGCTAATGTTGAAGATCAGGCTAGCTTGGAAGCCTTGCTAGAAAACTAGTAATCCCTTCTCCCATAAATACAAGAGGAAACAGGAGAAAAGAATGCAACTAAAAAATAAAAATATCTTTATTACAGGTTCTAGTCGTGGAATTGGTCTTGCTATTGCCCACAAGTTTGCTCAGGCAGGAGCCAATATCGTCTTAAACAGTCGTGGGGCAATCTCTGAGGACTTGCTTGCCGAGTTTGCAGACTATAGTGTCAAGGTAGTTCCCATTTCAGGAGATGTGTCAGATTTTGCAGACGCTAAGTGTATGATTGAGCAAGCTATTGCAGACCTGGGTTCAGTAGATGTTTTGGTTAACAATGCAGGAATTACCCAAGATACCCTGATGCTCAAGATGACAGAAGAAGATTTTGAAAAAGTGCTCAAGGTTAACCTGACTGGCGCCTTTAACATGACACAATCAGTCTTGAAACCGATGATGAAAGCCAGAAAAGGTGCTATCATTAATATGTCTAGTGTTGTTGGTTTGATGGGAAATATCGGTCAAGCTAACTATGCAGCTTCTAAGGCTGGTTTGATTGGTTTTACCAAGTCTGTGGCGCGTGAAGTGGCCAATCGCAATATCAGGGTTAATGCTATTGCACCTGGAATGATTGAGTCCGATATGACAGCTGTTCTATCAGACAAGGTAAAAGATGCCATGCTGGCGCAAATTCCTATGAAAGAATTTGGGCAGGCAGAGCAGGTTGCAGATTTAACAGTATTTTTAGCAGGCCAAGATTATCTAACTGGTCAAGTGGTTGCCATTGATGGTGGCCTAAGTATGTAGCAAAAGCTAGAGGTGAAAAAAGATGAAACTAAATCGCGTAGTAGTAACAGGTTATGGAGTAACATCTCCAATCGGAAATACACCAGAAGAATTTTGGAATAGTTTGACAACTGGGAAAATTGGAATTGGTCAAATTACGAAATTTGATCATAGTGACTTTGATGTGCATAATGCGGCAGAAATCCAAGATTTTCCTTTTGATAAATACTTTGTAAAAAAAGATACCAATCGTTTTGATAACTATTCTTTGTACGCCTTGTATGCAGCCCAAGAAGCTGTTAATCATGCAGGTCTTGATGTAGAGGCTATTGACAAGGATCGTTTTGGTGTTATCGTGGCCTCTGGTATTGGTGGAATCAAGGAAATTGAAGATCAAGTGCTTCGCCTAAATGACAAAGGACCAAAACGTGTGAAACCATTGACCCTTCCAAAAGCCTTGCCAAATATGGCTTCAGGAAATGTTGCTATGCGTTTTGGAGCAAACGGTGTTTGTAAATCTATCAATACTGCCTGCGCTTCATCAAATGATGCGATTGGGGATGCCTTCCGCTCCATTAAGTTTGGTTTCCAAGATGTTATGTTGGTAGGTGGTTCAGAAGCCTCTATCACACCTTTTGCTATCGCTGGTTTCCAAGCCCTAACTGCTCTCTCTACTACAGAGGACCCAGCTCGTGCTTCTATCCCATTTGATAAGGACCGCAATGGGTTTGTTATGGGTGAAGGTTCAGGGATGTTGGTTCTTGAAAGTCTTGAACACGCTGAAAAACGTGGGGCAACTATCCTTGCTGAAGTAGTTGGTTACGGAAATACTTGTGATGCCTACCATATGACTTCACCACATCCAGAAGGTCAGGGAGCTATCAAGGCCATTAAACTAGCCTTGGAAGAAGCTGAGATTTCTCCAGAGCAAGTAGCCTATGTCAATGCTCACGGAACGTCAACTCCTGCTAATGAAAAAGGAGAAAGTGGCGCTATCGTTGCTGTTCTTGGTAAGGAAGTACCTGTATCATCAACCAAGTCTTTCACAGGACATTTACTGGGAGCTGCAGGTGCAGTAGAAGCTATCGTCACAATCGAAGCCATGCGTCATAACTTTGTACCAATGACAGCTGGAACAAGTGAAGTATCAGATTATATCGAAGCCAATGTCGTTTATGGACAAGGCTTGGAGCAAGAAATTCCATACGCTATTTCAAATACCTTTGGTTTTGGTGGCCACAATGCAGTTCTTGCTTTCAAACGTTGGGAGAATAAATAAGTATGAATTTAAACGATATTAAAGACTTGATGGCTCAATTTGACCAGTCAAGTTTGAGAGAATTTTCTTATAAGAATGGGACGGATGAGTTACAGTTTAGCAAGAATGAAGCGAGACTTGTGTCTGAAGTTGCACCTCAAGTTGCTCCAGCACCTCTTCTAGCAACACCAAATCCAGTGACTTCTACATCTGCTCCAGCAGAAACTGTAGCAGAAGAAGTTCCAGCTTCAGTTGAAGCAAGTGTGGATGCTGAGGGAGATGTTGTAGAGAGCCCACTTGTTGGGGTGGCTTACTTGACTGCTGGGCCAGATAAACCTGCCTTCGTTTCAGTTGGTGATAGTGTCAAAAAAGGTCAAACTCTGGTGATCATCGAAGCCATGAAAGTCATGAATGAAATCCCAGCTCCTAAGGATGGTGTGGTAACGGAAATTCTCGTTTCTAACGAAGAAATGGTTGAGTTTGGTAAAGGATTGGTACGTATCAAATGATCGATATTCAAGGAATCAAAGAAGCTCTTCCCCACCGTTATCCTATGCTCCTAGTAGATCGTGTGTTGGAAGTGAGCGAGGACAC
The DNA here is from genome assembly GCA_963515655.1 of Streptococcus mitis. Lineage (GTDB taxonomy): Bacteria > Bacillota > Bacilli > Lactobacillales > Streptococcaceae > Streptococcus > Streptococcus mitis_DP. Next base: position 3,427 of record CAUPZW010000042.1, on the reverse strand, counting down.
TATTGTTGCTATCAAAAATGTGACCATTAACGAGCCCTTCTTTAACGGCCATTTTCCTCAATACCCTGTCATGCCAGGTGTTCTGATCATGGAAGCCTTGGCGCAAACAGCTGGTGTGTTAGAGTTGTCAAAACCTGAAAATAAGGGGAAACTGGTCTTTTACGCTGGTATGGACAAGGTTAAATTCAAGAAGCAAGTTGTACCAGGTGACCAATTGGTTATGACAGCAACGTTTGTAAAACGTCGTGGCACAATTGCTGTGGTTGAAGCAAAGGCTGAAGTGGATGGCAAGCTTGCAGCTAGTGGTACTCTTACCTTTGCAATAGGGAACTAAGGAGGTTCTCCATGTTTCGAAAAATCTTAATTGCCAATCGTGGTGAAATTGCGGTTCGTATTATCCGTGCGGCGCGTGAATTGGGCATTTCGACGGTGGCGGTTTATTCAACTGCTGATAAGGAAGCCCTTCATACGCTTTTGGCAGATGAAGCAGTTTGTATTGGCCCTGGTAAGGCAACAGAGTCTTATCTCAATATCAATGCTGTTCTATCAGCTGCAGTTTTGACTGAGGCAGAAGCCATTCACCCAGGTTTTGGATTTCTCAGTGAAAATTCCAAATTTGCTACCATGTGTGAAGAGGTGGGAATCAAGTTTATTGGTCCATCTGGCCATGTTATGGATATGATGGGGGATAAGATCAATGCGCGCGCTCAGATGATTAAAGCAGGTGTGCCTGTTATACCAGGTTCAGATGGAGAAGTGCATAATTCTGAAGAAGCTTTGATTGTTGCTGAAAAAATTGGCTATCCTGTTATGCTCAAGGCCTCAGCAGGTGGAGGTGGTAAAGGGATTCGTAAGGTTGAAAAACCAGAAGACCTCGTTTCCGCCTTTGAAACTGCTTCAAGCGAAGCCAAGGCCAATTATGGCAATGGTGCCATGTATATAGAACGGGTTATCTATCCAGCTCGTCACATCGAGGTTCAAATCCTAGGAGATGAGCATGGACATGTGATTCATTTAGGTGAACGGGATTGTTCTCTTCAACGGAATAATCAAAAGGTTTTAGAAGAAAGTCCTTCGATTGCAATCGGAAAAACGCTGCGCCATGAAATCGGTGCTGCGGCTGTTCGAGCTGCAGAGTCTGTTGGTTATGAGAATGCAGGGACCATTGAGTTTTTGCTTGATGAAGCAAGTAGCAATTTCTATTTCATGGAGATGAATACTCGTGTACAAGTAGAACATCCAGTAACAGAATTTGTTTCAGGTGTTGATATCGTTAAGGAACAGATTCGCATTGCAGCAGGTCAACCTCTGTCTGTTAAGCAAGAAGATATTGTTCTACGAGGTCATGCTATTGAATGTCGTATCAATGCTGAAAATCCAGCCTTCAACTTTGCTCCAAGTCCAGGTAAGATTACCAATCTCTATCTTCCAAGCGGAGGTGTTGGCTTGCGCGTGGATTCAGCAGTTTATCCAGGCTATACCATTCCCCCCTATTATGATAGTATGATTGCCAAAATCATCGTTCACGGTGAAAATCGTTTTGATGCCTTGATGAAAATGCAACGTGCCCTCTACGAACTAGAGATAGAGGGGGTGCAGACCAATGCAGATTTCCAGCTTGACCTCATTTCAGATCGCAATGTCATTGCTGGAGATTACGATACTTCCTTCTTGATGGAAACTTTCTTACCCAAATATCAAGAAAAAGAATAAAATGACTTCAAGAGTTTAAACCGAAAAGGGGAATCAATGGCTCTATTTAGTAAAAAAGATAAGTATATTCGAATCAATCCCAATCGTTCGGTTAGGGAAAAGCCTCAAGCCAAGCCAGAGGTTCCAGATGAATTATTCTCCCAGTGTCCAGGCTGCAAGCATACCATCTATCAGAAGGATCTGGGAAGTGAGCGTATCTGTCCACATTGTAGCTATACCTTTCGTATTTCTGCCCAAGAACGCTTGGCTTTGACGATTGATATGGGAACCTTCAAGGAATTGTTTACAGGGATTGAAAGCAAGGATCCCTTGCATTTCCCTGATTATCAAAAGAAACTAGCAGCTATGCGTGAAAAAACTGGTCTGGATGAAGCTGTTGTGACAGGAACTGCTCTTATTAAAGGTCAGACTGTGACTCTTGGGATTATGGATTCCAACTTTATCATGGCTTCTATGGGTACGGTTGTAGGGGAGAAAATCACTCGCTTGTTTGAGTATGCGACGGTTGAAAAGTTGCCAGTTGTCCTCTTTACAGCCTCTGGTGGAGCCCGTATGCAGGAAGGAATCATGAGTCTCATGCAAATGGCTAAGATCTCTGCAGCAGTTAAGCGCCATTCAAATTCTGGTCTCTTTTACCTGACCATTCTGACAGATCCAACGACAGGTGGTGTAACAGCTTCTTTCGCTATGGAAGGGGATATTATTCTAGCAGAACCACAGAGCTTGGTCGGTTTTGCTGGGCGTCGTGTGATTGAAAATACGGTTCGTGAAAGCTTGCCTGAGGATTTCCAAAAGGCAGAATTCCTATTGGAGCATGGATTTGTGGATGCTATTGTTAAAAGAAGAGACTTGCCAGATACGATTGCTAGTCTAGTCAGATTGCACGGAGGGAGTCCTAGATGAATATTGCAAAAATAGTCAGAGAAGCGCGTGAGCAGAGTCGCTTGACAACCTTGGACTTTGCGACAGGCATTTTTGATGAATTTATCCAATTACACGGTGACCGTTCTTTTCGTGACGATGGTGCAGTTGTTGGTGGTATTGGCTGGCTTGGAGATCAAGCTGTAACAGTAGTTGGTATCCAAAAAGGCAAGAGCTTACAAGACAACCTCAAACGGAATTTTGGACAACCACATCCAGAAGGTTACCGCAAGGCCCTACGTTTGATGAAACAGGCTGAAAAATTTGGCCGTCCAGTTGTGACCTTTATCAATACAGCAGGTGCCTATCCTGGTGTCGGAGCGGAAGAACGTGGTCAAGGTGAAGCTATTGCTCGCAATCTCATGGAAATGAGTGACCTGAAAGTTCCTATTATCGCCATCATTATCGGTGAAGGTGGTTCAGGTGGGGCTTTGGCTCTAGCAGTCGCGGACCGTGTCTGGATGCTGGAAAATTCCATCTATGCCATTCTCAGTCCAGAAGGCTTTGCTTCCATTCTATGGAAGGACGGCACTCGTGCCATGGAAGCAGCAGAACTGATGAAAATCACCTCACATGAACTGTTAGAAATGGACGTGGTGGATAAGGTGATTTCTGAAGCAGAACTTTCTAGCAAAGAACTGATTAAAAGTGTCAAAAAAGAACTACAAGACGAGCTAGCCATGCTTTCACAAAAACCTCTAGAAGAGTTGTTGGAAGTGCGCTATCAACGGTTTAGAAAATACTAATACTCTTCGAAAATCTCTTCAAACCACGTCAGCTTCGCCTTACCGTA
>CAUPZW010000041.1:0-13144 GCA_963515655.1 Streptococcus mitis | reverse complement strand
TTTTAATAATTTTAAACTTGTCATATTGAAATCCTTCCTTTTCACTTTATACGATTTACTGATTTCGATTTATCTCTATCTTTCGTTAAGAAATTTTTTTCATTTACATTGAATGATTTACCTCGTCAAATTTGTAAATATCCAAAATCTTCTCTAAGCGTCATAACCAATATCAAAAAAGGCTAATTCTAAAGCGACCGCTTGATTCCAGCGTTGCTGAAGTTCTGTCAAATCTTCTCGACCTTTCCCGACACGATTAAGTTCGTCAACCAGAAATTGAACCCAGTCTGCAAAGAAAGGACCTCTGTGGAGATTGATCCATTCCGAATGAATATAGGCTTCAGGTAGAGCCAAATCTTTAGAACCCCAGTCTAAATAGAGACCTTCTGCAATGACCAGCATGACCAAAAGATGAGCATAGTCTGATGAAGCCACTGCCGAATACATAAGCTGCTGAAAGGCTTTTGTTACAGGATGCAAGGTCACTTCCAGATAGTTATTCTCAGATACTTTTAACTCTTTGAAAGCCTTTTGGAAATAACCATCTTCGTCTGCTTCAAGAAAGCCTAGTTGCTTGGCAAAACGAAGCTTGGATTCAAGCTGGTCTGCGTTGGCTACGCAAGCACCCAGCATGGATAAGAAGGCATCAAAGAAGTGATAATCTTGAATTAGGTAGTCTTTTAAGACCTTATTCTCAATTGTCCCCGCAAAAAGTTCCTTAACAAAACGATGATTGATTGCAGCCTGCCAATCCTTCTGACTGCTTTTTAATAATTCTCCAACAGTCAAACCTGGCTGAAATGCACAGTCTTGTGTTTCCATATTTACTTTTCCTCTCTTTACTCGTTCGTAATCAACAAAACACCAAAAAAATCCTAGTTTTACTTGACCTTTTTAAAGAAAATCAAGGGCGTTCAAGAAGAGCTACCTAAATGCTTTGTATCACCTTCATCCAGCTTATATAAACAAAAAAATTCCAATTACAATCAAGAATTAGAGTTTAGCTTACAAGATTAGACCGTTCATTTCGACATACGAAAAAACGTTTCACATTTCCCTTCGACAGTCTTAACTGTATCAGGTTCAATGGGTATCATCTCAGCCTAAAGCACCCCAAATGTCTTTATTATTTAATTACTGCACCAGTATAGCAAAAAATGAAAGCCCTAGCAAGATATTTGATTGGAAAATATATTTATATAGTTTTTAATGGTGGTTTATTCTTCCTATAGACGAAGAAAAACCTCCACATTCAGTGGAGGCAAGCTGTTTTATCAATACAATTTTAAGTCACGAGGGTCAACTGGGAAGGTTGGGTTGTATGGGTTATGACGAAGTTTAAAGTGTTTAACATCTTCAATAGTCTGAGTTCCAGATAATTGCATGACTGTCTTCAATTCTGCATTCAAGTGTTCAAAGACTTGACGTACACCAACACTACCACCAAGGGCCAAACCATAGATGACAGGGCGGCCAATAGCTACCAAGTCTGCTCCTGAAGCCAAGGCTTTAAAGACATGTTGACCACGACGAACACCAGAGTCAAAGACAATTGGCACACGTTTATCAACTGCTTCTGCCACTTCTTGAAGTGAGTCGAAGGCAGCTGGTCCACCATCGATTTGGCGACCACCGTGGTTGGTTACCCAGATACCAGATGCTCCCGCAGCAAGCGAACGTTCAACGTCCTCACGGCATTGTGGTCCCTTGACATAAACAGGAAGTCCTGAGTATTCAGCGATAAATTCTACATCACGTGGAGACAAGCGTTGTTTAGCTGATTTGTAAACAAAGTCCATTGATTTACCAGCACCTTCTGGTAGGTATTCTTCAACAATCGGCATGCCAACTGGGAAGACAAAACCATTACGCTTGTCCACCTCACGATTACCCCCTACAGTAGCATCTGCCGTCAAGACAATCGCTTTATATCCTTCAGCTTTTACACGGTCCATGATATGGCGGTTGATACCGTCATCCTTACTAAAGTAAAATTGGAACCAGTGAGGTGTCCCTTGAAGGGCTTCTGTAATTTCTGGAAGATCTACAGTAGAATAAGAGCTAGTTGTATAAAGCGAACCAAACTCATGCACACCACGCGCAGTCGCCACTTCACCCTGTTCATTTGCCAATTTATGAGCCGCAACAGGCGCCATAATGATTGGTGAAGACAATTTTTCACCTGCAAATTCAATCTCTGTACTTGGATTTTCAACATCACAAAGCGTATGAGGAACGATGAGTTTGTGGTTAAAGGCACGAATATTCTCCCGTAAAGTGAAAGTATCTTCCGCCCCACTAGCGATATAGCCAAATGCTGCTTTAGGAATAACTTGTTGTGCCATTGGCTCCAAATCATAGGTATTGATGAAATCTACATGACCTTCTGCATTGCTTGTTTTGTATGACATAAAATGCCCTCCTTGATAAGTAAGCGTTTACTTTGTATATTACAAAGATATTTTAACTCTTTTTTCAAAATTTTTCAAATATTTTGTTTGGAAATTTCAGAAATTTTATTTCTATGATAAAAAATCCCTATAACGACAATAAAAAATACATATTATCCAAAGGAGATTTTAAGTGCTACAATAACTGTATTATTTCTAGATGGGAGGTTCTATTTTTGGATTGGTCCATTGTTGAACAATATCTACCACTATATCAAAAGGCATTTCTTCTTACCTTGCATATTGCATTTTGGGGGATTCTGGGATCCTTTCTGCTTGGTTTAATCGTTAGTATCATCCGGCATTACCGCATCCCTGTTTTGGCGCAAATAGCGACAGCCTACATTGAATTGTCACGCAATACGCCCCTTTTGATTCAACTCTTCTTTCTCTACTTCGGACTTCCTAGAGTAGGGATTGTCCTATCTTCGGAAGTCTGTGCAACGCTAGGACTGGTCTTTTTAGGAGGCTCCTACATGGCAGAATCTTTCCGAAGTGGGCTGGAAGCCGTCAGTCAAACCCAGCAGGAGATTGGATTAGCTATCGGTCTGACACCTCTACAGGTCTTTCGCTATGTGATTCTGCCGCAAGCAACAGCAGTTGCCCTACCGTCTTTTAGTGCCAATGTCATTTTCCTCATCAAGGAAACCTCTGTTTTCTCAGCAGTGGCTTTGGCCGACCTCATGTACGTCGCCAAGGACTTGATTGGGCTCTACTATGAGACAGACATTGCGCTAGCTATGTTGGTAGGTGCTTACCTGATCATGCTTCTCCCCATCTCACTGGTCTTTAGCTGGATAGAAAGGAGGCTACGCCATGCAGGATTCGGGAATCCAAGTACTCTTTCAGGGAAATAATCTACTGAGAATCATACAGGGACTGGGCGTTACCATTGGGATATCCATCCTGTCTGTCCTCTTATCCATGATATTCGGAACGGTCATGGGAGTTATCATGACCTCCCATTCTAGAATCGTACGATTTTTAACACGATTGTATCTGGAATTTATCCGTATCATGCCCCAGCTGGTGCTACTCTTCATCGTTTATTTCGGCTTAGCTCGAAACTTTAATATCAATATCTCAGGTGAGACTTCTGCTATTATTGTTTTCACCCTCTGGGGAACAGCTGAGATGGGGGACTTGGTTCGTGGAGCTATCACTTCCCTCCCCAAGCATCAGTTTGAAAGTGGACAGGCACTTGGCTTAACTAAAGTGCAACTCTACTACCACATTATCATCCCTCAAGTCTTGAGAAGACTGCTGCCACAAGCCATAAACCTTGTTACTCGGATGATTAAAACCACTTCCTTGGTTGTCTTGATTGGGGTTGTTGAAGTGACCAAGGTTGGACAACAAATCATCGATAGCAATCGCCTGACTATCCCAACCGCTTCCTTTTGGATTTATGGAACCATTCTGGTCTTGTATTTCGCAGTCTGCTTCCCTATTTCCAAACTATCTACTCACTTAGAAAAACATTGGAGGAACTAAATGTCTGAAACTATCTTAGAAATCAAGGAACTAAAAAAATCCTTCGGAGACAATCCCATCCTCCAAGGACTTTCTCTAGATATCAAAAAGGGAGAAGTTGTGGTTATTCTTGGGCCATCTGGTTGTGGGAAAAGTACCCTCCTTCGTTGTCTCAATGGCTTAGAAAGTATTCAAGGTGGAGATATTCTTCTGGATGGTCAGTCTATCGTTGAAAATAAAAAAGATTTTCACCTAGTTCGCCAAAAGATTGGCATGGTCTTTCAAAGTTATGAACTCTTTCCCCATCTGGATGTCCTACAAAACCTCATCCTAGGTCCTATCAAGGCTCAAGGAAGAGACAAGAAGGAAGTAACTGAAGAAGCTCTGCAACTACTGGAACGTGTTGGTTTGCTAAATAAACAACATAGCTTTGCACGTCAATTGTCTGGTGGACAAAAGCAACGGGTTGCAATTGTCCGTGCCCTTCTCATGCATCCAGAAATTATCCTCTTTGACGAAGTGACTGCTTCACTGGATCCAGAAATGGTACGCGAGGTTCTGGAACTCATCAATGATTTGGCTCAAGAAGGTCGCACCATGATTTTAGTAACCCATGAAATGCAGTTTGCCCAAGCTATTGCCGATCGGATTATCTTCCTCGACCAAGGAAAAATCGCTGAAGAAGGAACGGCTCAAGACTTCTTCACCAATCCGAAAACCAAACGTACACAGGAATTTTTAAACGTCTTTGACTTTAGCCAATTTGGCTCATATCTATAAAGGAGATTCTTATGAAACTAATCAAACCACTCTTAACTCTTTTGGCACTTGCCTTTGCCCTTATCTTTGTCACAGCTTGTAGCACAGGTGGAAATGCAGGTTCCTCATCTGGAAAAACGACTGCCAAGGCTCGCACTATCGATGACATCAAAAAAAGCGGTGAGCTACGAATCGCCGTATTTGGAGACAAAAAACCCTTTGGTTACGTTGACAATGATGGTTCTTACCAAGGTTACGATATTGAGCTTGGGAACCAACTGGCTCAAGACCTTGGTGTCAAGGTCAAATACGTCTCAGTAGATGCTGCCAACCGTGCTGAATACTTGATTTCAAACAAGGTGGATATTACCCTTGCCAACTTTACAGTGACTGACGAACGCAAGAAACAAGTTGATTTTGCCCTTCCATACATGAAAGTTTCTCTGGGTGTTGTATCACCTAAGACTGGTCTCATTACAGACGTCAAACAACTTGAAGGTAAAACCTTGATTGTCACAAAAGGAACGACTGCTGAAACTTATTTTGAGAAAAATCACCCAGAAGTAAAACTCCAAAAATACGACCAATATAGCGATGCCTACCAAGCCCTTCTTGACGGACGTGGAGATGCCTTCTCTACTGACAATACTGAAGTCCTAGCTTGGGCTCTTGAAAATAAAGGATTTGAAGTAGGAATTACTTCCCTCGGTAATCCAGATACCATTGCAGCAGCAGTTCAAAAAGGGAACCAAGAATTGTTAGACTTCATCAATAAAGATATTGAAAAATTAGGTAAGGAAAACTTCTTTCACAAGGCCTATGAAAAAACACTTCACCCAACCTACGGTGACGCTGCTAAGGCTGATGACCTTGTTGTTGAAGGTGGAAAAGTCGACTAATACTCTTCGAAAATCTCTTCAAACCGCGTCAACGTCGCCTTGGATTATATATGTGACTGACTTCGTCAGTCTTATCTACAACCTCAAAGCAGTGCTTTGAGCAACCTGCGGCTAGCTTCCTAGTTTGCTCTTTGATTTTCATTGAGTATAACATCCAATAAAATCACAAAACGAAATCAGGTAATCCTAGTGACTACCTGATTTTCTATGTTTTAGGCATTTTGCCAATTTTCTTGGTTTTCTTTAAAGCGTTTTAGAAGGTCGAGTCCTTCTGGGGTGATATATCCTTCTTCTTGGGCTAGGTGGATGAGTTCACTGTAGTTAGAAAGCGTCACAAGTTTGACACCTGCATCTGAGAAGTTCTTATCTGCTTTTGGCAATTGGTAGCTGAAAATCGCTACAACTCCAAGCACATCTGCTCCTTCTCGCTTTGCTGCTGCTACGGCCTCAAGAACAGAACCACCAGTTGAAATCAGGTCTTCAACCACTACCATTTTTTGCCCCTGAGCTACGCGACCTTCGATTTGGTTACCAGCTCCGTGATCTTTTGGTTTGCTGCGGATATAGGCAAAGGGTAGATTCATCTTATCAGCGATGATAGCACCATGTGGGATACCTGCAGTCGCTGTTCCTGCAATCACTTCTACCTCTGGGAATTCTGCCTTGATGGCTTCCACAAAACCATTCTCAATTAAGGTACGTGTCTCTGGGTAGGCAAGCGTCACACGGTTGTCTGTATAAATCGGTGACTTGATACCTGATGCCCAAGTGAAGGGCTCTTCTGGTTTGAGGTAAACAGCTTGGATTTTCAAGAGGTGTCTAGCGATATCTTTAGCAAGTGTCATGGTATTCTCCTTTTATTTTTCTAATCTAGTTCTTTAATTCCAGTCCTGTGTCCATTCATCCTTGATAGCATGATAAGCTGCAACAGGATCCTCAGCTTGGGTAATGGGACGTCCCACTACAATATAGTCACTACCGATTTGATAGGCATCAGCAGGTGTCATCACACGTTTTTGATCTCCAACTGCAGCACCTGCCGGACGAATACCCGGTGTCAGACAGATAAAATCTGGATTGGTAGCCTGCTTAATGACTTGCACTTCCTGAGCCGAGCAGACAACACCGTCCAATCCCGCTTCATCTGTCTTCTTTGCATAATGAATCACAGACTCTTGCAGGCTGGTTTGGATATTTTGAAAATCCTGCATCTGGGCTTCTGATGTTGATGTGAGCTGAGTGACAGCAATCAATTTGGCTTGACTTCCAAGACCTTCACGCGCCGCCTTCATCATCTCTACACCACCAGCAGCATGAACATTGGTCATATCCACACCAAGCTGAGACAGAACCTTCATGGCTGATTTTACTGTATTGGGAATGTCATGCAGCTTGAGATCCAAAAAGACACTGTGACCCAGGCCTTTCAAGTAGGACACAATCTCAGGCCCCGTTGCGTAATAAAGCTCCATCCCTACCTTGAGATAAAGGCTTTCTTCTGCTGGAAAAAGAGCTAAAAATTCCTTGACCGCCTCAAAACTAGGAAAATCAAGAGCAATGACTGGACGATGTTCTCGCATAGGTTTCTCCTTTTACCTTTACTAGTGAGAGAGTCTGACCAACAGAAGCCACGAAAAAAGGAACCTGCCAACAGCAAGGTTCCACGAAAAATGGGTAGTCTCCACCCTTTCACCGTCTAACCTTAGCTGCCTCTCTGGACTGCTTTAAAGGTTTTTTACTATTCTATTATTTCTACTAGCACTTGTCAAGTAAAAACATGGCAACGTATGTGTCGTGATTTTTGAGAAATCCTAAATTTCCATATAAATACATGCAGATACACGAAAGGGCTAAACATTTTTGTATGCTCAGCCCTTGACAATGATTTTTTCTTATGCTATCATTTTAGTTGACTGAGTAATACAAGTGAGGTTTGTGTTACTCTGCGGAGTTGGAGGCTCATTTCCAACTCCTTTTTTCGTTGTTTTTATATCTCTATTATACCAAAATCAGGATAAATGTCAATTATTCCACGCCAAAAAAGCCCAAATCTCACTAGAAATTTTTGCTTATTTATATTTGTGTTTTCGTTAAAATTAGCACTTAAATTATTTCATCTTAAATATCTTTTCTATATTTTTATGTAAACGGGGAAGTTTGTAGTCTTTAGAGTCATTTTTAGGTCGAACACTATCCGCACTGATATGATCCAATGAAGTATACTTATCATAGTCCCTCTTCCATTCTCCAAAAAATAAATCTCTTAATTTTCCTTCACGTTCTAACAATATCATATTCGCTACGGCTATCCCACCTTCACTTGTCCAATACATCCCTCTATGTTTCATTCTATACGTTATTTTTCTATGCTGGCTCTCCATAATCCCAATACCTGACTTTGGAAGTCCTCTCATCTCCGCTGGTTTCGTATACTGAAAATTTCTAATTAATCTACTCGAATAATATTCAAATTTTTCTTGTCCTTCTTCACTACTAACCAAAGATTCTATAGTATCTAGTGAACGCCTTAATAATTTCTTATCATGCTCTCTAATAGCTTGAAATAAGTCTTCTCTCAACTCTCTCGGATAAGACTTTGTAAATTCTTTGATTTCTTTGTTCAAGTGATATTCGTCCCAAAAATGTTCATGCCTCTTAACATTAAATGATTTAGCAATTTCAGTAAATACATGTGGAGTATAACCCTTGCCACAGTCAGAATTGGTAACTAGTACAGTCTCATTTGTAATTTCATATTCATTTTCCAATAAATCTAACAATTCTCTACGAGCTAAGCGATTATCCAATCGGATAAGCTCTTTTTTATTTTCTAGCTCAAAACGATTTGGGCCAATCTGTTTAGAACCTGTATGGACTACAAAATGTGATAAATCCATATTCTTTTTTTCAGAATCATCTTCAGATGTTTTCACATATACACCATCTCCTTCTATGTAGATGATATCTGCTTTAATTTTTTCAATCTTCTTCTCTTCTTTAAAAAATCGATAATCATCCTTTTCTTCTAGTAATTGATTGGCTAATTTAACAACCTTATTGACGGTATCTTTAGTGACAGTTACATTATAAACCATCTCAATTGTCTCTCCTACCTGACGATAGGGTAGTTTTGTAGCTAGAACCGCAGCTTGATACAATAGTTCCTGTGAATGACGTACATTCTTTTCTAAGCCTAACATTTCATCAACTGGTATTCTACATTCACCATTCTTATACCAACGTTTTCTAGAAAAGGTCACTTCTCCAAATGTAAAAGCTACTGTACGTTCAGATTGATTTTTACAGCGATATCCTTTAGATCTCATACTAGAGCTTATCGACTCATCATACTGTGCAATATGCTGTAAAAAATTTTGTTTTGTCTTTTCTTGTTCCTGACTACTAAATCTCAATTCATCAAATTGTTTCATACAATTTTTCATTTCCCTTTCAATTCTTATGAAAATTGTATGATTTTTAAAACAAGTCATCAAATTTATTTTTGTTCCAAGAATAAAATAGGCTCTTTCTTTAAATTAAAATTAACGCCCTATTTATTATTGAAAAATACTAAAGTGATTTAATTGGGTATCAGAAATTCAACTGTTTCTATTTCAATATAAAAATAAAAGCCTGATATAAGAACCAGGCTCAGTACGGTTATCAAGATTATTATCTCGCAACCAATAGAAGGTATTTTACAACAAAAAATAACAGACTTTATAATTATATTTATATTTATGTTTATATCTGTAAATATAATTACAATCACTTTGTGATATCATAAATACCACCATGTACTTTCCCTTCTCTCTGCTAAGAGTCTCGTGATTAAATCCATAATTTCTCCTCGTAGCAATCAGATATAGTTATATCTGTTTTTTTATTGTAAACTTTCTAGCCACCTATCAAGATAATCTGATGCAGACTTTGCTCCGGCTGCTTTAGCAATCTCATCTAATTTTTTCCGATTGCTTGGTTTCAAAGTAAACTGGAATTGCTTTTTGCGTTCAAAACTTTCAAAGTTGGCTACATCTGAAATCCGCTCAGGTTGATGGGTTGCTTCAATAATCTGTGAAATCTCTTTTTCTTTTGGTGTGAATGCCATAACAATCTCCTTCTAATTATATTTATAATTGTATTTGTGTTTATAAATATAATTATATTGTATCATAAATTTTTGAAAAAGTCTGCCCCAGCTCAATGAAAAACTTTTTGTGTTTTTGATAAAGCTCAGGATTCTTCTCCATATCTGCAATAGAAATTTTATCAATCGTGGAATGATTGAATAACTCTTTTGCTGGTACAATTCCTAGAAGGTTATCTGTTCCCTTTTCTTTAGCTTCAAGTCCTAGGGCTTCCAGTAACTCTCTTGATGACCCATAGTTTGGTCGGATCATATTTGCTAAGAAATATAACTCAGCAGTAATGTATGATTCTCTTGTACGATAGTCAATTACATCCTTTCTGAATGCTTCTAACCGAGTTGATAAATTGAATTTGGCATTATAACCAAACTCTGAAGGAGTCAAGGGACTAATAATAGCATGACTGACCGCAACAGCATTTTTAGTAGCTGTCGCAAAGTCTGGTCTACAATCAATCAAGATATAGTCAAACTGATCCAACTTTTTCTTTTCGTAGTTATCCTCTAGCCAAAGATAAAGTAACATATTTTTCTTATCGCTGTTCTCCAGATCTCGTTCCACCGTATCAAGTTGAACTGAACCTGGAATGAGACTAACATTTTCCTTGACTTGCTTAATATCCACATCGCCTCCTTTAAAAGCATTGGCAATTGTATTCTTGCTCTCATAGATATTGTAACACTGAGTCAAATTACACTGATGGTCTAAGTCTATAAAGAGAACCTTATGACCTTTCTTAGCCAACCATTCCCCATAATTAAAAGTTAAAGTCGTTTTCCCAACACCGCCTTTGATAGCGGCAAATGTGATAATCTTCATTCTATTCTCCTTCTCTTTTTCTATACTTCTATTATACCATTATAATTATATTTGTCAACATGTTTATAATTATATTTATAATTATTTTTTTACAATGAAGTTTCTCTATCCTTACGCTGCTCCACATTTTTCTCAATGTCTTGATGTAGCTTATAATCTTTTGTAATTGATTCTACTCGTTGATACAAAGCCTGGCGCTCAAAGGTAGCCTCCTTAACAAGTTTATCAATCTCAGCTTTGCGAGTGCTAGGATCTACTCTCAAGCCTTTCAAAATATCAATAGCTAGTTTCACTTCCTGAGGATCGCTTGATTCCAATGCAAGAAACGTAGACTGAATTTTATTAAGCTCACCCAAGCGTTGATCTAATTTATCAAGCAAGTTATCTACTTCTTCCAGTTCCTCTTCAAAACGATTTAACAATTCATCAAATTGCTGTCCTTCTGTCACTCCATGAGCAGATAGATAATTATATTCACGAACAAGCTGATCCAAACTGGAGATTTTCGGATTTTTACGGACAATCATTTCTCCGTTATCATACGACAACTGAGAAGCGACTGTTTCTCCCTTCATATACCGATTCTTATCAGCGTGTTCAGGATTAATAAAATAGTAGAAATCATTTTTTCTGATAAAAATTTCATAAGATCCATCTTCTGATTTTTCAATTTGATGAGCTGGAATAAGAATGGTTCCCTTATTTCTAATCCCAAATTCCATTTCAAGATAGATTCCATTTTTTGTTTCTTCCATCACCTGCCATTCTTCAACTGTGATTCTCATTTCAAAATCATCTTCTCGTTCTGCCACCATCTTTTCATATTCAGATTTTATTTCATCAACAGATAAGGTCACCTCGTTAGCAACCACTCTCTCAGAAATTTTCTCTAAAGAATAATTTCCTTTTTTTGACAAAGTGCGATCCCTAACATTTCTGGTTTGATCCTGGTCAGTTAAACGATATTTTATTTCCTTCCCTGAAGTATCAACTATTAGATTTAAAGCTCGTGCCTTGATCTTAAAATCCTCTAAAGAAGTTGAGTGTTTCAAAAGAAAATCTATGCGTGATTTAATTTCATAACGAAATGAATTTTTCTTTCGGTAAGCATGATACGTTTTTCGATTAGTCCATAATCTCTCTTTGAGAATTTTAGCTCCAGCTAGGTCAGCGTACTTATTGGAAATATTAAATAGACTTCTAGCAGTATTTTTCTGCCAACGAAATTTGTTTAAGGTAACAGAGTTAGTTGAATTGAAAATAATGTGATTATGAATGTGTCCCTTATCCATGTGAGTCGCTATGACAAATTCATGTTGTCCACCAGTTAATTCTAAAATCGTTTTTCGACCAATCTCATGAATTTCTTGTGGAGTCAAATCATCTTCAGGAGAAAATGATTGGATGATGTGATGAGCCAACACTCGATTCGGATTTTGAATATCCGATAGCTCTTTTGTCCCTGCTCGTTGAGCCGCATTCTTTTTGGTCAAAAGAAATTCTTCTGTCGCTGTGCTAGCGTCTGTAATTCCATAAGTAGATACCAGTTGCTTGACTACTCGGCCATCTTTAACCACTGCTGGAAATTCAAGCTGTTCATCTTGTTCTAAGAAACTCGTTTTAGATGGATTCTCGATATAGCGTAAAGCATTATTTAAACTTTTCGTATCAGTCAGCTCGACCGTCTTTGCTTCGTCCTCAATATATTTTGTAGATCGTCCTAAAGAAGCTACTCCCTTTATCTGAAGAACTTTTGTTACAACCATCTGTCCTGTCCCTTTGTTTGATTTTCTTGTTTTTGGATAAACTGGCTGATTGTGTCTTTCAGATGTTTCTGCAATTCAAGAATCTGACTCAATTCATTGAGGCTAACTTGATCATCTTCGTTTACCTTTTTTGCGACCTGATTTATATTGACCCCTATTCGATTTATTTCCTTACGCAGTTCTCTCAATTCTTCAAAATTTAAAATTTTGACCTCGCCCATAATCAATAGGATTCGGGCAAAGGTATTAAAATTTGGCATTCCAGATTCTGCAACTTTAGTTGAAATAAACCGATTTTCTTCCTCAGTTAGTCTGATTAATTTTTGAACTGATCTTTTACGTTTTTCTCCATTTTCCAAAACATTACACCTCTATTCTGCTATTTTCTCTTGAGGGCCTCAGACCCCTTTTCTTCTGGCAAGATTAGCACTTGGATATCCAAATGCTGTTTTTAAAAAGGTCAAAGATAGTCAGGGTACCATCCCTGACTATTCTTGACTTTTTAAATCTTTGGGGAAATCCCCAATCCCCTAATCCCTGCAAGCAGGAATGTTATCCTATCACGAGGGAAAAGTTTAACTAAACTTTTAAGTCTTCTAGTAGAAACTCCATTGTATCAACTATCTCCATTTTAAGAATCTCGTCTTTTAGTTTTTCAAATCGTTCATCACTCATCCCTTCAATTTCTTTAAGTGCAATGGGATACATTTCTACTTCTTCTAGCTCATAGTTTGTTTTGATTCGCATATCTCTACGAAGAATATAGAGGCATTCTTTACGTGAAATGTGCTGATTGACTTCATTCACTTTTGGCGAATCTGTAGCCTCAT
>CAUPZW010000040.1:0-15224 GCA_963515655.1 Streptococcus mitis | reverse complement strand
CATTATCTACAGCCAAGGTAATCATATCCTGATGCTGACCGTCTTTAAAATAGTTTGTTGTTCTGACTACTAATTCTAGAGCTTTCCCTGTATTCTGATTGATTTGATAGGATTTATCATTTATCTCTGCGTACAATTCCATGAACCGTCTACTAATAATCCCATCTTTTACTCCATCCATAGCTACTAAGCGAACATCCTGAAGCCTATCCTTATGAAGCTCATAATAGCTCATTAGATCGATTGGAGCTTCCGCAAAGATCAAACGTTTTGGTGTTCCGATATCAATTGAAAATCCTAGTTGTCCGTCTGAATTTCTCATAATTTGTTTTAGGCGTCCACGTTCAGGATAGTGCTCCCGATTCTCTACTATTCCCTGAAGACTCGCTCCAGCTAAAAAGCCTGTGTTGTCCTTATACTTAAAGACAATCACAGGCTCAAAATAGTCTCCTTTTTTTCGAATTGCTTCCGCTATACTCCCTTGGCTAATAAAGAAGTTAATCGTATCATCTGAAAGGCCTCTCTGTGCCTTCAAATAGCTTCTAGAGGCGCTGAAATCCTGACGCTCATATCTTTCCAAGTGATAGCTAAAAGGTTCTTTTGTGGCCGTCTGAGCTTCTACATCGACTGCCTTAAATTCTCCAGTTTCTAAAAAATGCATCGCTTCCTTGTAAGAAACACCTCGTATGGTTTGAACTAACTGAATGACATCTCCAAATTCAGTTCTTGAATTCCAGTGAAATTCATTTTTCTTTGTGTCTATTACAAATGAATCGTGCTCTGTCCAAGTATAGCTATAGCTTCCTGTACGCTTTAACTCTATGCCTAGTTGTTCTGCAACAGAAATAATAGATAATCTTTTGGCTTCTTCTTTGCTTAACACCATTTGTTATCCCCCTACAATGAAAATTCTGGCTCTTCTTTTTCTGCTACTATATCTTGTGTCTGTTCTTTCTCAAGTTCTTCGGCTACTACAAAACGGTTTAAATCAGGAATATGGAGTTGAACTTGTTTTAGCTTATCATGAACTAACAAGTCTTCATCAATATGATAGACCGCTTCCTGATGACCATTAAATCCTTTCTCTAGATCAATATCATCAAAGCGGATAACAGCCAACTCTGTCAAACTTCCCTTATACCAAGCTCCAATCTCACTTTCAAGATAGAATCGAACGGATTCTCTATCTTCCGTCTTTGTATCCCGTAAATAAGCTAGTTCCCAGCTTTCACCTTGAGAATAACCAACGACCTCTTGAATGATTAACTCCTGATTATTAGTGTCTAAAATCTGGTTAATATCTCCTAAACGTGGTACTAGAATTTCCTGAGCTAATGAAACGGCTTCTGTACGATAGTTGAAAAACTCATATTGTTCCCTATCATCTACATAGTTCCTAACAAAGTCTGAATAATGAGGGAAATGTTCCTGAAAACTAGGTGAAATCATTCCATAGATATAGGCTTGTTTTACTGTTTCAAACTGGGCTATTTGATAATATGAGCGGTCAAGCTTGCCCTCTTGATTCAATAGTTCCTTGATATTTTCTGGAAGTTGAATCGGTTCTGAATCTGGCCAAGTTTTCTTAGAATAGTTTATTACTTCTTCGTAAAGAATGGTATCGATCTCTGGATTCTCCATTTCAAGCAAAGTATCTACAATTTGAGCTGATTCTGAAAGATTGGAACGATAATCAGTAATCAAGCCATCTTTACTAACCTCCCACTCCTCAACCTGAGCATTTTCTGGAGTTCGTAGTAACAACACCTCCTCAGCTTCCGGATCAACTCCAATGACCTGATCGCCATTGGGTAGCTGATCCATCTCCAATTCTTTAATCTTAGCATCTAATTGATGATTAACCTGAAGCAAGTCTTGTTTCAAGTGAAATAATTCTTCTGCGTTGGCTTGTAATTCCTCAAAATACTCTCTGGAGATTTTCACTGGTTGAACCAATAAATCTTTGTCTCGTTGCTCTCGAGGGTATGAAAACAAGTAGGGAGCGACTTCTTTGAAGTCCTGGTAGTTCATCCATTTTATAGATTCTGTAACAATCATATTTTGGACATCAACGACATCTGTATGAGGAGTAATCCAACCAGCTAAAGCCAACTCTTTTACTGCTTCAGATAGGGGGTATGAAGGGATATGTTCTAAAATCCCCTCAAAATAACCAATTCCTCGTGCAGTTTCTTCCTCAACTTCACGCTTCATTCGTTTAAATTGTTTTTGTGGTAATGTATTCATTCTATTTCATTTCCTTTCTTTCTACTATCTAGTTCTTAGTTTCTATATAGCCAAGTTCGTCTGTAGAAAAACCAACAATCTTATAGAATCCTATGGCTCCAAAAGTTTCTAATAAATGAGTTTCCGCTACCCTTTTAGCTGTATTAAAATCACGAAAAAAACCTGCATGAGCTAAATTTTCATGCCAGGTTATTTTTTCGCCTTCCTGATGCAGCCACACATACTGATCCCAATTTATAGCAATTAAAACGCAATAAGAGTCATAAAATTCCATTAGATTTCCTTTCTTTCCTAACTGACTTTAAGAGGAACTTCCTCAACTTCCTTAATCCCAATATGAATAACATTTTCTTCCCCAACCTGGTCTTTCCACTCATCAATATCACTCAGATAGCGCTTGTATCGATACCAATTATCATCATTTGGGCCATTGCTTAGGAGATTGGCTCTTGGATGCGTATCCAGGTTAAATTTTTGATCTCGAAAGACATTTTGTTTGGATAGGAAGAGTAGGGCTTCTGTTGTTCCAATCGTAGCCACCTCATGCGGTGTCAACAGTTCTCGACCAATTTTGGAGTTTTGCTTAGAGCTGCTGGCATTTCTTCCCCTGCTCTCGCTATAGTTCTGATCATTCAAAGTCTGCTTACCAGATCTCTCAGATAAAGCTTTCAAAGTATCTGGATCATTTGTTCCCAGATAAAGAATAGCCCCACAGTTATTGATAATCGTTTTCGTGTTCTCTTTACCGTATAATACTTCAATCTGACTTTGAGATTGAACCATCATTTTAATAGAGATTTCTCGAGACCGAATAACAGATATAATAGGGGGCAGATTAGGAATCTTGCCAATCTGTCCAAACTCATCCGCCTCTATCTGAACATGCAGTAAATCCTTTTTAGACTTTGTTGGATGCTCACCTAACAGGATTACATCTGCAGTCTTTATCAAGACATCAAAAATGGTACTAAAAAGAAGGGCTGACAAAAACTGATATGCTGGATCTACTTCTGGAATATGAATAAAAACTGCTGTTTTCTCAATGTTCCATTTTTCAATCTCCAGCGTATCCTTTTCAATAATCTTTCTTAGTTGCTCATGATCAAATACTGAGAAAGTTGTCGCAAAAATGGCATAAACAGAAGCTCGTGTCTGACCATCAAAGTTTTTATTGAATAAATCCCACTGCCTGCAGGCATAATTCCCTGGTCTCCTTCTCTCCAGATCTTCAAACATCAATTCAACCGGACTCTCCGCTTCTGGATGATTCCTTCTCAATTCTCGAATCATATCTGTGACCTGCCCTAAATTAGGTAGATAGTGATCGAGCTGACCATCAAAATAAAGATAGCCAATTAGAGAACGCATGAGGAGTTTATTAGCTGCTGGCCAGAAAGGATCACTTTCATGACCATTTCTATTCAGAGATTCCGTGATTGCTTCAGCTACCCGGTCTATATCCATTTCATTATGAACATATCTAAAAACGTTGAAGCCATCTGAATTCAAGAAAGTAATCAGATCGAAAATCTTCATCTTATATCCTTTTTCTACCAGTGATTTTCCTGCTTCATGAATCAAAATCCCTTTGGTATCCGTTGTCACAAAGCTAGTGTTCCCTTGTAATAAATTCGGCTTTACAAAACTTCGTGTCTTCCAGTCACCCGTACCTCCATATACCAAGACATTTTTATTGATTTGATTTTCAAACCTCAAGCGGTTATTAAATAGTCCCATCTGACTGTTCTGGGTAAAAATCATATTCTTTTCAGGTTCTTCGTCTCGGAATCTCATCAACTCTTCTCTTGTCGCAAAACGAGCTGATCCATGTTCTTCTCCATAACGGTAAGTCCCCGTATCAGATACTCTCAAATACAGTAGAAAAGCAATCAAAAATCCGCCCATACCAAGCAATAAAGAAGTTGGAGTAAATTGAAAATCAAACCAAGACTTGTCACTTAGATGGTCGTTCATCCAGTTAAACTTCCCAAAACCAAATACATCTGTTACTGAATCGGTATCTGGTGCTAACAACCATAGTTTAAAGAGCCAATGAAAGAGATAAAACAAGCCTAATCCTAACAACAAATACGGTCTAAGTCTCCGTTTCTTCTTTTCTGTAATCACTTCATTTTTCCTCCAATCTGTGGTTCGATATTTTCTGGAAGAACAAACTCCTTCGTATGAATGTTTACCTGGAGGGAAGAAATTTTCTCTTGTTCCACTGCTTTGAAATGTTGCAATTTCTCCTCAAAAGAAGTCGTTTTCCCATTTTTAAGATTTCGCTCATTGAATCCTTTAGGATCTCTTGTGATGCCTTCTAGGACATCCTTAAAGGCCTGTTCGACAACTCCTTTATCTTTTGCATTGAAAGCAAGAGTTGTCTTACCATCAGGGTGTGTATAAAAAGAAAAGCCAATCCCGTATTGGCCAAGTTCTTTTCGAACTGCCTCGAGATTGACTTCATTATGTAGTAATTGCTGGACTTCTTTCGTATCTGCCGTTGCCATGAATTTATTCCAGTCTGTCTCACCAGTAAAGAGGACATTTTCCCCTCTGGCCTGATACATTTCAACTGCCTTAGAGCTCACCAGGAAGAGTCCTTTTAAGATGATTTCTCCTGTCACAAGAGTTGCCCGTCCTAATTGGGCTACCACTTGTTCTTGTTCCATTTTAGCTCACCTCTTCAATTTTGAAATAAAGATCTTTCAATTGAGTAGCTTGAGAGTCTTTCGCAAGAATCTGTTGTTTCAACTCATCAATCCTATTTTGACACTGAGCAATTTCCTCATTGGCTTCCATGATAAAATCTTTGTTAGATTTGATTTTATTTTTAATAGATTGCTTATAAGTAACCGTCTGAGCCTCAAAGCTATCAATAACCTCTGAAGGTAAATTTACTGAAGTCACATGAGAAAGGGAGAAGGAAGGCTCAACATTACCCTTATCTTCTTTAACAGAAAGAGGTATTTTCTCTTCCTGCGTTGATTTTTCAACAATAGAAACTACTTCTTGTGTAGGCATATCTTGTGAAGCTTCTACTAGTTCTTCCTCTTTTTTATCCAACCTACTGAAGTCTTCTGTAGTCCATTCACTGGAAGAATGGGCATTTTTATCTTCCAAAGGTACTTCCTCTCCAACCTCATCTTGAGGCTTCTGAGAAACTAGCTCAGCAATTATTTGACGAGCCATATTCGCCTCTCTCTTTACCGTTAGTTCTTCTAGTTCAGGTTCTGGTTGAGATTGGGATTCTCGTTCGGCTAGTAAGGAGGTATTTTCTTTATGTTTTTCTAAAAAATGAAGCAAACCTCTCTTTTTCTTCCCAACACTCGTACCAAAATTTTCCAGCAACTGATCAATGATTCCAATAAAAGGTATGTCAAGACTTTCTTCTTGTAAGATTTTACCTTCAGAATTAAGAGAATAAAGCCGATAGGTTCCGGTTATTCTATTACTCTTCATTCTCTCGTTGATGATTTCTAACTTTGAAAACAAATCATCTCGGTGCTCAAATGTTTCCTCTTGATTAGTCAATTGATTAATAATTTTATACATGATTCACTCCTTGGTTACTTGATTGTGCTGGAAGAATGAGTTCCTTCATTTCCTGATAGGATAAGCCACTCTCTTCTGATATAGCGACGAAAAGTTGTGCTTCAAAATCTTTTTCTTGTGCTATGTAATTCTTGATTTTTTCATCTGCTTCTTCTTTTTGTCGTTGCGCTTTTTCCTTATCTTTCCTAACTTTTTCAAGCTTACCTTCAAGTTGTTCTATTTTTTTACTCATTCCGTTCTCCTTATTGATTACTACTAGTTGCGGTTGTTGGTTCAGAAGATGTAGGTGTTGCCGTTGATGTAGAGGAAACTGGAGTCGAGCTTGAACTGCTAGTATCTGTATAAGTTCCTATACTTTGTCCTCTCGCTTCAGTCAATACGATGGGCTCTATTTTATTGATCAATAGTTTCCCTGCTTTTTCTACGTAGGTCAACCGAATTGTCGCCTTAGTGCTACCAGTGAGCCCCTTAGAAGCCCTATTGTCTTTCTCTGTTAAGGTGGTACTAGTATATTGAACCTGAGCTAAAGCAATTTTATGTTGTTTATCAATGTATATAGATCCTGATTCAAAAGCTTGGTCAACCACATACCCCTTATAGGTCTGATTAACTGGTTTCTGTTCTTCTTGAATAGTTTCCTGATACATGGAATCTGTCATAAAAGGCTTATAGCGTGGTCTATTCTCTTCTAAATCCTTCTTCGTATAGTAAGCAATCAAAAAATCTTCAACCTGTTGCTCAGAAAGAGAAAGTTGTTCCTGCTGTTTCTCTTCTTTATCTTGCTTCACCTCTTCCTGTCTTTGACTAGTCTGTCTCAAATTCTGTTGTACTTGAGCAATAGAATAACCCAATACAATACATAAAACGGCAATGAATCCCATAAAGAGTCCCTTTACCATTTTGATTAACTTTTGATTATACATTCTTTTCCTTTCTTATTTAGGGGTAACAAAATAGATACCTGATTGTGGTTTCAAGGTACGCCAACTTGATACATATAAACCACCAAAATTCATTTCTGAAACTAAGAAGCTACCATCGCTATTAACGTACTCACAAAAAGCAACGTGACCATAGATTGGCGATGCTCCAGCTACACCATTCATGAATACAGCTGCAGAACCTGGTTTAGGAGTCGTTGAAATGTCATATCCTTGCGCTTGGCCACTATCAACCCACTGATTGGCATTTCCTAGATAGGGATAAATGCCAACTCCAATTTGAGCAAAGCGATTATAAACATACCAGGTACAATTCCCTAATTCATAAGCGTTACCTGAATAGCCTTGTCCTTCTAAAAGTGCTTTATCCGTAGGAAGTCCATAAGGTAGCTTATCTTTATATTCTGCTGGAACTTGCTTGCTAGAAACACCTGTTGAACCTCCTCCTTTATTTTTTAAGAAATTTAGCCATTGACGAGCTGCATTTTGTCGTTCTAGAAGCTTATTACCTGGTACTCCCAACCAAGCGTTCAAGAAGTCCTCCGTAAGAGCTTCTACGGATCCAGTAGATGTTACAATTCTTCTGAATGCTGCACGTCTAGTTGGATCATCTTCCTCCAGAAGAAATTTTGTTTGGACTTCCGCAGACCAAATATCTCCATTCACAGATTTTGCAAAATTCCACAATGCAAGAGCACGGGGGCCAGTAAATTGACCTATCCCAATCCCGATATAGTGCAAACCGTTGACTAGATAACCTCTTTCATTTAGAGGCAAGGTAGGGTACATAGCTTGAAAGGCTCCCCAATTACCAACTAGATTTTCTGCAGTTGGTTCTTTAGCAACTTTATCAAACTGATTATTGGTTAGAAAGTCTGTTTCATAGCGTTTAAAGGTGATGGAACTCTCAATATCAAATCCTCCCAAAACGGCTGCGATTCCTTCATCTGTTGCTTCTGGTATATTTTTTTTGATTGCATCCGCAAAAGCTCTTGCACGTCTTCCTTTATCTCCAGATGTTTCAATATTACTGACAACAGACGTTGCTTGGGTATATTCTACACGCTGGAAGTAAAAACCGACATTGACATAAGTCCAGCTCTTCTTGATATTCCCATCTTTATCTTTCTTGTTTGATCGATCAGGTTCTAGCTTTTGATAATAAACGGTTTGATTTCCTTCAGGTGCTACCTTTCCAATAATATCTCCAGCTTTGATGTGATCACCTGTTTTATAGCGAATCGTATCTACGTTCTTATACAGAAACTTGGAATCCTGATCACTAATTTCTATGTCACTCCCCTTAACTTCAACTTTCCCATCTAAAACAGCTAACAGAGACTGACCTCCTGAGGCCTGCAAAACAGAGCCATTAAAAACTTCCGTCTTCGTTTTATATCCAAAACGCTCAATAATCTGAAGCGGTGCTTGCGATTCAGGTTGTTCTTCTGTATAAAATGGATTATCTAGTTCTTGAAGAAACATATATTTTCCACTATCTCTAGCAATTTCTAAGAGTTGTTTATACTCCTCTAACTCGTCCTTATCAAACTTATAGAGATTATTTTTGGTATAAAGCTCTTCCATCGTTTTAAGATTGTCTTTATCCCCATTTAAATTCTTCCATAATGTATCTAAGTAAAGTTTTCCACGATTCTGTTGTGAAAAATATTTATTCCCGTCTATACGAAGCTTATCTGAAATATCATCATACTTATAATTCAAGTACAAAAGCGGATCGTCAATTTTTGTCCAATAGTCTACCTTGTCATTCGATTTTTCACGATCCAATTTTGAAAGATACAACCAGGTATCATTCATATCAAATTCATCTTGACGGGTAATTCCTGAACTACCGATACCAAGTATAGCCAGAAACAAAAGCAGACCAAAAGCAATCAGATAAGCCTTTAAGCTAAATGGGCTTTTGATAATAGCTTGAAGCGGTTTAGAACCTACACGGTAGACCTTCCTCGCTTTCTTAGCAACTTTCCCTGTTTTGGAAGTAGCTAAGCGTTTCTTATAGGCCTGAATACGACGAGAGAGTTTTCCTTCCCAAGAAAATTCTCTTGGAGTTCGAGTGAAGCCCCTACCCTTAGCCTTATTGTAGACTCTATTTCCAAGGCTATAGCTCGATTTAACCATTCCTTGGCCAAGTTTACCACTATATTTCCCAATCGTTTTGATCCGTTTCCCTTGAATCTGAATATCCTGATACCGATATTTAGCTCGTGCTATATCTGACAGTGTATCATCCTGATGAGCAACAGAGCTAGCCTGTTGATTAGCAACTCGTTCTACAGATTGTTTTGCCACACGAAGAAACTTCTTCTTGCGTGAACCACCATTAGCCTCTTGAGCGACTTTAAAAGTTCTTTTAGAAGTTTTTTTCTCCAGTTTCGCCTTATCTAATTCCTGCTTAAGGAATGTCTGCTTTTTATTGTTCCTATCTAATTCCTGCTTAAGGAAGACCTGCTTTTTATTGTTCCTATCTAATTTCTGCTTAAGGAAGATCTGCTTTTTATTGTTCCTATCTAATCCCTGCTTAAGGAAGACCTGCTTTTTAATTTCCTCTGGACGAAGTGCCTTTCCTTCTTTTCCAAGATTTCTTCCTTGTTTCTGGATATTCTTGTACTCTTTTTGGATTCTCTTATACTCTTTTTGTATTTTCTTGACCTTGTTCTTAGAAGCTCGAAATTGACTTCGACTCTTCTTTATCAACTGACGTTTAGAGTGAGTCTGAGATTGTAACTTCGTAAGTTGTTTTGCGCTATCTTGTTGAACCGTTCGGTAATTCTTACGAACTTTTTCTAGCTTTCGATCTAACCTATGACCGATTGTTTTTGGTCTGCCTTTCTCCTGATCCATAGTGAGACTCCTAAGCGTCTGTTGCGACTAAGTTATACAACTTAGTATTCTTTGGTATTGGATTTTCAAATGGCACCACAACTGGCCCAGCTACGATTAAGCCAGTACCTTTAGCTTTTGGCCGTGCTAAGTAGCGAATCTGTTTATCAGTCAGATTGACAATCTCTTTTAGGATAGCCAAATCTTGGGGTTTTTGTTTGAGTAAAATCATAAACTCACTATTTGAGAGCAATTTCCGACCTTCTTCAACAGCAGCTAGCGTTTCTACGTTCTGGGTGATTCCTGTTGGAATCGCACCATATTTCCGAATCCTTGAATACAACGTAGTAAAGAAGTCTGCTTGAGCCTTATTTTTAAATAGAATCTGCATCTCATCAAAGTAAACCCATGTAGTACATTTCCCTTGATTCTCTACAATTTGATTCCAGATATAATCCTGAATAACCATTAAAGCAAACGGCTTCAACTTATGAGACAACTTCTTCAGATTAAAGATAACAAAGCGATGATTGAGATCCACGTTGGTATTGTGAGCAAAAATATCCTGAGAACCAGTTGTATAGGTCTCTACCGCTAAAGCTAAGTCTTGTGCTTCGGGTTCAGGTTGTTCTTTTAAGACCTGGTGCCACTCTTTTAAAGTTGGAGTATAATGATCTGTTAAATAACGCTCATAAGTCATTCCTGTTACGCGGTCAATAATCCCAATCTGGGCATCTGTTACCTCAGATAGAATCGATTCAAACAATCCCATCAACAAGTTTGCTTTATCCCCTATTGGATCGTCATCCTCATCATCCAAACGATCCAGATCTGGTAGATCCAAAAGATTGATATGTGTTTTAGAACCAATCGAAATATCCACCATCTGAGCACCGAAAGCACGGCCAATATCAGAATATTCATCTTCGGGATCCACAATAATTACTCGATCTTCTGGGTATTTCAGCAAAGTCGGAATGACTTCTCCACCCTTAATCGTAGTTGATTTACCAGAACCAGAGGAACCTAGCACAACACCTGAACCCGTGTTCAAATCACGTTTTCGATCTAGTGTAATGATATTGTTTGACAACTGATTTTGGCCATAGTAGCGAGCAAGTGAGCTGTCAGACTTCAAATCCACGTTAGTAAAAGGGACTTGCGTAGCAATATTAGCTGTCGTCATCTTTCTCATAAAATTCTTCTTCACATTCAAGAAGCACTCACCGATAGGTAGAATCGTATTCAAAGCCTCTTCCTGGTAATAATAAAGATCTTCAAACTCTACCCCTAATTTACGGCCAGCACGCTTAATCTTCTGTTCGTTACGTTGTAGTTCCTCTTGGCTCTCTGCCTTAAAATACACTGCAATCAAACCAGAAAAGATTTTCTGATCATACTCAGTAATCTCGTCTCGCCACTTCTTGGTAGCTTCTGAGATTTCTTGGTCACGACCAGCCACAACCGCATCATCAAAGATACCAGATTGAGCGGCCTTACGTTTAGAACGAAGTTTCCCAATTTCAGCATTTGTTTCTGCATCGTCAATTTTCTCTAAGATTTCAACATTCTCATAAGGTTCTGCATGGATAGTAATAGCTAGTTCAAATCCTAGTGTTGTTAAATCCCGAATAAGACGATCAGACATCCAGTTTGGATAGCGGTGCGCATAAAGTACCTTGACCCAACTATCATCTATAATCATGCGTTTTTCTTGAAATTCAATCCTGTTTGGCGCAATAAATGATTTAGTGGATAAACCTGTCAAAGCAATTTCTTTATAATCAAAATTGACATACGGGTTAGCTCGTAGTAACTCAGAAAAGACTTTTAAACGATCCAAACCATTCATATCCCTGAAAGTAATATCAGATTCCTGAAATTGAGTTCCTAGGGAAACTCCAATATCTTGTAGGATCAACTGAGCCTGTTTTCGGTCATCCGCATTCGTTGAAATGGTCACATACTTATGTACCTCGAAGTTGTTAGCATGTGTGGTAAATCGCTCCTTAATCATCTCATTTAGCTCCTCACGATAGTCGTCAAAACCATCATTTGTTTCTTCAAACAAGATATTCTGCAAGGAGTTATCCGATACTCGACGGTTAATGACTAGGAGCTGGTAGTTACTACCCTCATCCAGTGAATTAAGAGCATCCATCGTTGTATCGATGATACTCTCTTTTTCATCTTGTTGAGCTGTAGAGTAAGAAGCATCTCCCAACATAAAGCTACGAGAATACTTCTCACGAGCAATGTGCATTAATCCATCTTCATGTAGATGTGTGTAATTGATCGTATTTTGCGTCGTAGGTTTCATCTGACGACGCAAACGATCAATTTTTTTCTTTTCTGCTTTTTCTAGTTTTTCTCTTTTGCTTTTGAATAAACTCATCTTTCGTATACATTCCTACCTTTCCAAATTCTGTCTCATAAGTTCTTTGTTGGATTCGGAAAAAGAAATTGATTTTTTCTTTAATCCGCATTCGCTTAGTCATTCCCGTACCATACATTCCTCCAGGAACTACAAATAGAGCATCCCAAAGATAGATGTACCAATCAGGTAGACCAAAGAAGTAAATAGCAATTGTCCCTGAGACAGCTATTATCAAACACACGTATAGAACAAGCATTCTAGTAGTTAGACCAAATAGAATTGGCTTGTCCTCGTTTTCAAATTCTCTTAAAAATTCTGATCCAATTTTTTTCAATTAGTTTCCTTTCATAAAAAATAACATCTATCAATTCTAATTTCTCTAGACATGGATTATACTCCTAAAAGCTGCTTGGCTTTTCGACTAGATCCAACCATTACAAAGATATAGATTACTCCTTTGGCAATTGACGCAAAGGCTGTTCCCCAAGTACCATTGTCTGCAGTCGTAACCTTGAGAAGATCTGTTGCCACAATCGAATCGTATACAACAGAAACAATAATTAGGATGACACCAATAAGGGCCGAGGCTGCAAAGTATTTCAAGAAGTTAATCGTAACAGATCGCAACGAATCCATCATAAAGAACGCTACTAATAATGGAGCTAGGGCTTTAAGCATATACAAATCTAAGTAACGTAAGAAAACAATAATCCCTAAAATAATGTTAGCTACTCCACTTACAGCTTTCCCTACTAAAGTAATGATAGTTTTTTCAAATATTCCTTTTCCACCAGAAATATTAGAATCAATGGTTGCTTTAACAGTAGGTGTTACATGAGCAATTACCTTTACAATAATATTAAGTAATTCCAGAATAGCATCACAAATCTGAGATGAGGCAGAAATCATGATGAAAGCAAATAAGTACTTCATCAAGGCCTCTAACCAGATCTTTTGGGTTAGCGAACCTCCTCTGGACTTGACCATTTGTGACCACGATGCCATTTCAAACCAGAAAAAAAGACCTAAAAGGATATACCCAATAGGTCTAACGGCATCAGCCATTATGTTTACAGCTTGGTTTGTCGCAGAGCTGTAACTAGAAAGAGAGCTTGTCAGCTCTCTAATATCTAAATTCATAGGCTACTCCTAAAATTTTAGCTGAGACAGTGATGCAACGACTGCAGCCGCAATCCCAGCAGAAGCAACAGCTAAAAATGCACCATTAATCATAGAATCAGACCCATCATCTTGCCTTTGCTTATCTTTATTCTTTCTTCCTTGAATATAATCGACTGCACCATTCCAGATCCAGATAAGACCTGTGATTGTTCCAACTACACCTAGACCAGTAATAATTTTTGTAATAATTTCCATTTTGTTTTACCTCTTTTAATTTCTTTTTTCTTTAATAAAAGGCACTGCAGAGATTTCTACAGTGCCAAACACAATACTATTTTTATAGGCTCTATAATATTTGTAGTGGGTAACCCCCTATGGATATTATGGAGCCTTTTTTGTGTAGAAAAAAAGTCCCATATGACCTATAATGAAAAGCGATCAAACAACTCATTAGAAAGAATCATATGGAACAATTACATTTTATCACAAAACTACTCGATATCAAAGACCCTAATATCCAATTTATAGATATCATCAATAGGGATACACACAAAGAAATCATCGCTAGACTGGACTACGATGCTCCATCTTGTCCTGATTGTGGAAGTCAAATGAAAAAATATGACTTTCAAAAACCGTCTAAGATTCCTTACCTCAAAACGACTGGTATGCCTACTAGAATTCTTCTGAAAAAGCGTCGTTTCAAGTGCTATCATTGCTCGAAGGTGATGGTCGCCGAGACCTCGCTCGTCAAGAAGAATCATCAGATTCCTCGTATTATCAACCAAAAGATTGCGCAAAAGCTGATTGAAAAGACTTCTATGACCGATATTGCCCATCAGCTTTCCATTTCAACTTCAACTGTCATTCGAAAGCTCAATGATTTCCACTTTAAGCATGATTTTTCTCGTCTTCCTGAGATTATGTCCTGGGACGAGTATGCCTTTACTAAGGGAAAGATGAGTTTCATTGCACAAGATTTTGATAATCTCAACATCATCACTGTTCTTGAAGGCAGAACACAGGCTATCATCCGAAATCACTTTCTGCGCTACGATAGAGCTGTTCGTTGTCAGGTGAAAATCATTACGATGGATATGTTTAGCCCTTACTACGATATTGCCAGTAAACTTTTTCCTAACGCTAAAATCGTTCTCGACCGCTTTCACATTGTCCAACATCTCAGCCGTGCTATGAGTCGTGTACGTGTCCAAATCATGAATCAATTTGAGCGAAAATCCCATGAATACAAGGCCATCAAACGCTACTGGAAACTCATTCAACAAGATAGTCATAAACTGAGTGATAAACGATTTTATCGCCCTACTTTTCGTATGCATTTAACGAATAAAGAGATTCTAGACAAGCTTTTGAGCTATTCAGATGAGTTGAAACACCACTACAATCTCTATCAACTCTTGCTTTTTCACTTTCAGAACAAGGAACCTGAAAAATTCTTCGGACTTATTGAGGACAATATAAAGCAGGTTCATCCTCTTTTTCAGACTGTCTTTAAAACCTTTCTAAAGGATAAAGAGAAGATTGTCAACGCCCTTCAACTACCCTATTCCAACGCCAAATTGGAAGCGACCAATAATCTCGTTAAACTTATCAAACGAAATGCCTTTGGATTTCGGAACTTTGAAAACTTCAAAAAACGAATTTTTATCGCTCTCAATATCAAAAAAGAAAGGACAAATTTCGTCCTTTCTAGATCTTAACTTTTCTTCAACCCACTACAGTTGACAAAGAGCCTTTTTATAATTCATCAAATTCTTCACGATAAATCGTCCGAACAGTAGCTACTAGAATACTGAGACCAATAATAACTGGAACTTCAAAATTCGGATATGGGAAAAATAACCCTCCTCCTTTTGGTGCATCAACCACTTGACCAGCATTAATAAGTGAATCATGGGACATTCCTAAAATATGCGGTGTATACCATCCAAAAATACTATCAATTATGTTTTCGCTTGGAAAATTGAATAGATGGTGAATAATTGCCATTCCGCCAATCAATACGATTGTTATACATATTTTAGCTATAACCCACAGAATAAACATACCAATAGTAGATTTCACAACATTAATACACCAAAGAATGATATAAAAGGGAGCTGTAAAAATCCTAA
>CAUPZW010000039.1:0-16100 GCA_963515655.1 Streptococcus mitis | reverse complement strand
CAACTGTCGACACGATTCCTTTGATTGCGAGTTCGGTGATGAGCAAGAAAATTGCGGCAGGAGCGGATGCTATTTTGCTAGACGTAACTGTCGGAGAGGGTGCCTTCATGAAGACGGTTGATGAGGCACGTGAATTGGCTCAAACTATGGTAGAACTAGGTAAAGCAGTTGGTCGAAAAACGGTAGCAGTGATTACGGATATGAGCCAGCCTTTGGGACGAGCGATTGGAAATCGTCTGGAAATCCTTGAAGCATTGGAGATTTTACAAGGGCAAGGCCGTCAGGATATTACCCATTTTATATGCGAATTGGCTCAAATTATGCTTGGCCTGGCAAATGTAAACAAGACAGTTGAAGAAGTTCGCCAACATCTTGAAAATGGTCACGCGCTGGCTAAGTTTGAGGAGATGGTCCAAGCCCAAGGTGGAGACTTGGAAGATCTCTATCGGCCTGTCAATGTAGCCCATGTGGTGGAAATCCCTGCTCAGGAAACGGGTGTCATTTCAGCTCTTCCAGCAATGGAATTTGGGCTTTATGCTATGAGACTGGGGGCAGGCCGTGCAGTCAAGTCTGATGCCTTGGACTATGAAACAGGAATTGTTTTTGAAAAGAAAGTTGGAGATTCCGTTCAAAAGGGAGAAATTGTTGCAAAAGTATACACAAATGGAAAAATTTCTCCTCAGCTAGTTACAGATTTTCAAAAATATGTTAAAATAAATGATAGGATGCAAAGTTTACGAGAAATTATAGAAATTATCTCATAAACCGCAGGAGAATCCGAATATGAAATTAAATAAATATATCGATCATACGCTTTTAAAACAAGATGCAACAGAAAATCAAATTGATTGTTTGTTGTCTGAGGCTAGGGAGTATGATTTTGCCAGTGTTTGCGTTAATCCGACCTGGGTTGAACATGCCAAAAAAGGGCTTAAAGGCACAGATGTCAAGGTCTGCACAGTAGTAGGTTTCCCTTTGGGGGCAACAACTTCAGCTGTGAAAGCATTTGAAACAAAAGAAGCTATCCAAAATGGGGCTGACGAGATTGACATGGTAATCAATGTTGGGGCTCTCAAATCAGGTAATTTAGCCTTGGTTGAATCGGACATCCGTGCTGTTGTAGAAGCAAGTGGTGACAAGTTAGTGAAAGTCATTATTGAAGCTTGCCTTCTGATAGACCAAGAAAAAGTTGTGGCTTGCCAATTAGCTCAAAAAGCTGGAGCTGATTTCGTAAAAACTTCAACTGGCTTTTCAACTGGTGGTGCTACGATAGCAGATGTCAAATTGATGCGTGAAACAGTTGGACCTGAAATGGGTGTCAAGGCTGCTGGTGGAGCTCGTTCTTATGCAGATGCTCTTGCATTTGTGGAAGCAGGTGCGACCCGTATCGGAACGTCAGCTGGGGTAGCCATTTTAAAAGGAGAATTGGCAGATGGCGACTACTGAGTTGATTGAACTGGCAATTGAAACCAGCAAGAAAGCCTATGTCCCCTATTCTCACTTTCCTATCGGAGCTGTTTTAGTGGCGAAAGATGGTAGTGTTTATACAGGTGTCAATATCGAAAATGCTAGCTATCCTTTGACAAACTGCGGAGAGCGTACAGCGATTTTTAAAGCAGTTTCCGAAGGCCAAAGAGAGTTTTCCGAATTGATTGTCTATGGACAAACTGAAAAACCAATTTCACCATGTGGTGCTTGTCGCCAAGTGATGGCTGAATTTTTTGAACAAGATCTAAAAGTGACTTTAGTCGCAAAAGATAAATCGACGGTCGAGATGACGGTCGGGGAATTACTTCCATACTCTTTTACAGACTTAAACTAGTCTGAGTCGCTCTCTGAGTGGCACGGTCCTTGTGACCAACCAATCCATACTTGCAACATCGTTGCACATCTTATTTAGGAGGTTCAGTAATGAACAAGAAACAATGGCTAGGCCTTGGTCTAGTTGCAGTGGCAGCAGTTGGACTTGCTGCATGTGGTAACCGCTCTTCTCGTAACGCAGCTTCATCTTCTGATGTGAAGACAAAG
Organism: Streptococcus mitis; assembly: GCA_963515655.1. Classification (GTDB taxonomy): domain Bacteria; phylum Bacillota; class Bacilli; order Lactobacillales; family Streptococcaceae; genus Streptococcus; species Streptococcus mitis_DP. The sequence goes on along the minus strand of CAUPZW010000039.1, from coordinate 14,072 downwards.
GCAGCAATCGTCACTGATACTGGTGGTGTTGATGACAAATCATTCAACCAATCAGCTTGGGAAGGTTTGCAAGACTGGGGTAAAGAACATAATCTTTCAAAAGATAAAGGTTTTACTTACTTCCAATCAACAAGTGAAGCTGACTACGCTAATAACTTGCAACAAGCGGCTGGAAGTTACAACCTAATCTTCGGTGTTGGTTTTGCCCTTAATAATGCAGTTAAAGATGCAGCAAAAGAGCACACTGATATCAACTATGTCTTGATTGATGATGTGATTAAAGATCAAAAAAATGTTGCTAGCGTAACTTTCGCTGATAATGAGTCAGGTTACCTTGCAGGTGTAGCTGCAGCAAAAACAACTAAAACAAAACAAGTTGGTTTTGTAGGTGGTATGGAGTCAGAAGTTATCTCTCGTTTTGAAGCAGGATTCAAGGCTGGTGTTGCGTCAGTAGACCCATCTATCAAAGTACAAGTTGACTACGCTGGTTCATTTGGTGATGCTGCGAAAGGTAAAACAATTGCAGCCGCACAATACGCAGCTGGTGCAGATATTGTTTACCAAGTAGCTGGTGGTACAGGTGCAGGTGTCTTTGCAGAAGCAAAATCACTCAACGAGAGCCGTCCTGAAAATGAAAAAGTTTGGGTTATCGGTGTTGACCGTGACCAAGAAGCAGAAGGTAAATACACTTCTAAAGATGGCAAAGAATCAAACTTTGTTCTTGCATCTACTTTGAAACAAGTTGGTACAACTGTAAAAGATATTTCTAACAAGGCAGAAAAAGGTGAATTCCCTGGCGGTCAAGTGATCGTTTACTCATTGAAGGATAAAGGGGTTGACTTGGCAGTAACAAACCTTTCAGAAGAAGGTAAAAAAGCTGTCGAAGCTGCAAAAGCTAAAATCCTTGATGGAAGCGTAAAAGTTCCTGAAAAATAATGGATGGAAGTCATTTCTTAGGAAGCGGCCCTCGGCCGCTTTTTTAAGAGTTGAGACAAAGTCATTTTGTCTCAGTAAAGCTTGCTACTAGACAAACTAGCAAGTTTTATTGAAATAAAATAAGACTCTGAAAGGAAGAGCACATGGCACACGAAAATGTCATTGAGATGCGTGATATTACCAAGGTGTTTGGTGAATTTGTTGCCAACGACAAAATCAACCTGCACCTACGAAAAGGTGAAATTCATGCACTTTTAGGAGAAAATGGGGCTGGTAAGTCTACGCTCATGAACATGTTAGCAGGGCTTCTTGAACCAACCAGTGGTGAAATTGTGGTCAACGGTCAAGTTGTCAACCTCGACTCACCATCTAAAGCAGCTAGCTTGGGAATCGGAATGGTTCACCAGCACTTTATGTTGGTAGAAGCCTTCACAGTGGCTGAAAACATTATTTTAGGTAGTGAATTAACTAAAAATGGTGTATTAGATATCGCTGGAGCTATCAAAGAAATCAAGGCTCTTTCTGAACGTTATGGCTTAGCTGTTGATCCTTCTGCTAAAGTGGTAGACATCTCAGTTGGAGCCCAACAACGTGTAGAAATTTTAAAAACCCTTTATCGGGGGGCTGATATCCTTATCTTTGATGAACCAACGGCTGTCTTGACTCCATCAGAAATTGATGAGTTGATGGCTATTATGAAAAATCTTGTCAAAGAAGGAAAATCAATTATCTTGATTACCCACAAGTTGGACGAGATTCGAGCAGTTTCTGACCGCGTTACAGTTATCCGTCGTGGGAAATCAATTGAAACCGTCGAAATTGCAGGGGCTACCAATGCTGATTTAGCAGAAATGATGGTAGGTCGTTCTGTTTCCTTTAAAACAGAGAAACAAGCCTCTCAACCAAAAGAAGTGGTCTTGTCAATCAAAGATTTGGTGGTCAATGAAAACCGCGGTGTCCCAGCTGTGAAAAATCTGTCCTTGGATGTTCGCGCTGGAGAGATTGTTGGTATTGCGGGGATTGATGGAAATGGTCAGTCTGAACTGATTCAAGCCATCACAGGTCTTCGCAAGGTTGAATCTGGTAGCATTGAGCTAAAAGGAAATTCAATTGTAGGCTTGCACCCACGTCAGATTACAGAGTTGAGTGTGGGGCACGTTCCAGAAGACCGTCACCGTGATGGCTTGATTTTGGAAATGATGATTTCTGAAAATATTGCCCTTCAAACCTACTACAAAGAACCACATAGTAAAAATGGAATTTTGAACTATTCAAATATTACTTCTTATGCTAAAAAGCTAATGGAAGAGTTTGATGTTCGTGCTGCCAGTGAATTTGTTCCTGCAGCTGCACTCTCAGGAGGGAATCAACAAAAAGCAATTATTGCTCGTGAAATTGATCGAGATCCTGATCTCCTTATCGTCAGCCAGCCAACTCGTGGTTTGGATGTCGGTGCCATTGAATATATCCACAAACGCTTGATTGAAGAGCGTGATAATGGGAAAGCTGTCCTTGTTGTCAGCTTTGAGTTGGATGAGATTTTAAACGTCTCAGACCGTATTGCCGTTATCCACGATGGTAAGATTCAAGGTATTGTATCACCAGAAACAACCAATAAACAAGAACTAGGTGTCTTGATGGCTGGTGGAAACTTGGGAAAGGAGAAGAGTGATGTCTAAAAAATTACAACAAATTTCGGTTCCCTTGATTTCTGTCTTCCTAGGAATTTTACTTGGAGCCATTGTCATGTGGATCTTCGGTTATGATGCTATTTGGGGCTACGAAGAATTGTTCTATACAGCCTTTGGTAGTCTGCGTGGGATTGGTGAAATCTTCCGTGCTATGGGTCCTCTGGTCTTGATTGGTCTTGGTTTTGCCGTTGCCAGTCGAGCTGGTTTCTTTAACGTCGGACTTCCTGGTCAGGCTTTGGCAGGTTGGATTCTCAGTGGTTGGTTTGCCCTGTCGCATCCAGATATGCCCCGTCCCTTGATGATTCTAGCAACTATCGTGATTGCCTTGATTGCTGGTGGGATTGTCGGAGCGATTCCGGGTATTCTTAGAGCCTATCTAGGGACGTCAGAGGTTATCGTAACCATCATGATGAACTACATCGTCTTGTATGTAGGAAATGCCTTGATTCATGCCTTCCCTAAAGACTTCATGCAAAGTACAGATTCGACCATTCGTGTTGGGGCTAATGCAACCTACCAGACACCTTGGTTAGCTGAGTTGACTGGTAACTCACGGATGAATATTGGTATTTTCTTTGCCATCATTGCCGTTGCAGTTATTTGGTTCATGCTCAAGAAAACAACTCTTGGTTTTGAAATCCGTGCAGTTGGTCTTAATTCACATGCTTCAGAATATGCTGGTATTTCTGCAAAAAGAACGATTATCCTATCAATGATTATCTCAGGTTCCTTGGCAGGTCTTGGTGGAGCTGTTGAAGGTCTGGGAACCTTCCAGAACGTTTATGTTCAAGGGGCGTCATTAGCTGTCGGATTTAACGGAATGGCGGTTAGTCTGCTTGCGGCCAATTCACCAATTGGTATTCTATTTGCAGCCTTCTTATTTGGTGTTCTCCAAGTTGGAGCTCCTGGTATGAATGCGGCGCAGGTACCGTCTGAACTTGTCAGCATTGTAACAGCGTCTATTATCTTCTTTGTCAGTGTTCATTACCTTATCGAACGCTTTGTCAAACCGAAAAAACAAGTTAAAGGAGGTAAGTAAAGATGTCTATTACAACCTTGCTCACCCTCTTGGTGTCTTCTATGCTGATTTACTCAGCTCCCCTCATCTTTACAAGTATCGGTGGCGTTTTCTCTGAACGTGGTGGTGTGGTCAACGTCGGACTTGAAGGAATTATGGTTATGGGTGCCTTTTCTGGAGTTGTCTTTAACCTTGAATTTGCAGAACAATTTGGAGCAGCAACTCCATGGCTATCCTTGCTTGTAGCAGGATTGGTTGGTGGTGTCTTCTCTATTATCCACGCAGCAGCAACAGTTCATTTCCGTGCAGACCATGTTGTCAGCGGTACGGTGTTGAACTTGATGGCGCCAGCCTTGGCTGTTTTCTTAGTGAAAGTCCTTTATAACAAAGGACAAACCGACAACCTAAGTCAAACTTTTGGACGCTTTGACTTCCCAGTCTTGGCAAATATCCCAGTTATCGGTGATATCTTCTTCAAGTCAACTAGTTTACTTGGTTATCTGGCGATTGCCTTCTCATTCCTTGCTTGGTTTATTCTCTTTAAGACTAGATTTGGTCTTCGTCTCCGCTCTGTCGGTGAACATCCTCAAGCAGCGGATACCTTGGGAATCAATGTCTACAAGATGAGATATTTAGGGGTTATTATTTCCGGTTTCCTAGGTGGAATTGGCGGAGCGATTTATGCGCAATCAATCTCAGTTAACTTCTCGGTGACAACTATTGTTGGACCTGGATTTATCGCTCTTGCTGCGATGATCTTTGGGAAATGGAACCCAATCGGAGCCATGCTTTCTAGTCTCTTCTTTGGGCTTTCACAAAGTTTGGCCGTTATTGGTTCTCAATTGCCATTCCTACAAGGAGTGCCTACGGTTTATCTTCAAATCGCACCTTATGTTTTGACCATTCTTGTCTTGGCAGCCTTCTTTGGAAAAGCAGTTGCACCAAAAGCAGATGGTATTAACTATATCAAATCAAAATAAGCATACAAAAAAACGTCAGTTCTGTTCAAACTGGCGTTTTATTTTTTAGGATCTTGATGAGTTAAGTTTAATCCCCAAGGGACTAAATTTTCAGTCTTATTCTGGATACGTGTGATATTATCCTTATGACGAATGATAATCAAACTAGCAAGAGCTAGGATAATAGCGATGAAGAGAGGGTCATAGTTACTCAGGATAAAACCAAAAAGTGGAAAGAGTAGAACTCCGATGACGGCTGCGATAGATGCTGTGACACTAGATAGTGAAATCATACTACCAAGATAGAGGGTTCCAAAGAAAACAACTGCAAGGTAGAGACAGAAGACAGGCGCAAACCCGAAAACCACTCCAGCACTGGTTGCGACAGCCTTACCACCCTTAAATCCTGCAAAGATAGGGAAGGTATGGCCAATAACAGCTAAAAGCCCAAAGATGAGAGGCGAAACACCTTGCAGATGAAAAATAATCGGAAGAAGCGTTGCTAGGGTTCCTTTGAAAAAGTCAATAACAAATGTTGCCATACCAGCTTTTTTACCTAAAATGCGGAAGGTATTGGTTGTTCCTGTGTTACCAGAACCATGCTCTCGCAGATTGATTTGAAAGAATACTTGTCCAATCCAGAGACCAGACGGAATCGAACCCAGCAGATAGGCTAGGATTAATAAAACTATTGTAATCATACTCCTATTATATCATGAAATGGAGAAGAAAGGCAGAGAATCTCTGATGAAATTGTCACATCGGAGAAAGAAAAATTTTGCAAAATCCTTGGAAAACCTGTAGAATAGTAAAGATGAACGAATAGGAGGTTCCTTGTGTCAAAAAAGGAAATCAATATTAACAATTATAATGATGATGCCATTCAGGTGCTAGAAGGGTTGGATGCGGTCCGTAAACGTCCAGGGATGTATATCGGATCGACTGATGGTGCTGGTCTCCACCACCTAGTCTGGGAAATCGTCGATAATGCTGTCGATGAAGCCTTGTCTGGATTTGGTGACCGTATTGATGTGACCATCAATAAAGATGGGAGTTTGACTGTACAAGACCATGGTCGTGGGATGCCGACAGGTATGCACGCTATGGGAATCCCAACAGTTGAGGTTATCTTTACCATTCTCCACGCAGGAGGGAAATTTGGTCAAGGTGGCTATAAGACTTCTGGTGGTCTCCATGGGGTTGGATCTTCCGTTGTAAACGCCTTATCAAGCTGGTTGGAAGTTGAAATTACCCGTGATGGGACGGTTTATAAACAACGATTTGAAAATGGGGGTAAGCCTGTTACAACTCTTGAAAAGGTCGGTACAGCCTCCAAGTCTAAGACAGGTACTAAGGTTACTTTTATGCCTGACGCAACGATCTTTTCTACGACAGATTTCAAGTACAATACCATTTCAGAACGTCTCAATGAATCAGCCTTTCTCTTGAAAAATGTGACCTTGTCTTTGACGAACAAGCGCACAGATGAGTCTGTTGAGTTTCACTATGAAAATGGGGTACAGGACTTTGTTTCTTATTTAAACGAAGACAAGGAAACCTTGACGCCTGTCCTCTACTTTGAAGGTGAGGATAATGGTTTTCAAGTGGAAGTAGCCCTCCAGTACAATGATGGATTTTCAGATAACATCTTGTCCTTTGTCAATAACGTTCGCACCAAGGACGGTGGAACGCACGAGACAGGACTCAAGTCTGCCATTACCAAGGTTATGAATGACTATGCGCGTAAGACGGGGCTTCTCAAGGAAAAAGATAAAAACCTTGAAGGGTCAGATTACCGTGAAGGGTTAGCAGCTGTTCTTTCTATCTTGGTTCCTGAAGAACACCTCCAGTTTGAAGGACAGACCAAGGACAAACTAGGCAGTCCTCTGGCTCGTCCCATTGTGGATGGAATTGTGGCGGATAAGTTGACCTTCTTCCTTATGGAAAATGGGGAATTGGCTTCTAATCTCATCCGCAAGGCTATCAAGGCGCGTGATGCTCGTGAAGCAGCACGTAAGGCGCGTGATGAGAGCCGAAATGGGAAGAAAAATAAGAAAGATAAGGGCTTGTTGTCGGGTAAATTGACACCTGCTCAGTCTAAGAATCCTGCAAAAAATGAACTCTATCTAGTCGAGGGGGATTCTGCCGGTGGTTCTGCCAAACAAGGCCGTGACCGCAAGTTCCAGGCAATCTTGCCCCTTCGTGGTAAGGTTATCAATACAGCTAAGGCCAAGATGGCGGATATTCTCAAAAATGAGGAAATCAACACTATGATTTATACCATCGGTGCGGGTGTCGGAGCAGACTTCTCCCTTGAAGATGCCAACTATGACAAGATCATTATCATGACCGATGCGGATACTGACGGTGCTCATATCCAAACCTTGCTCTTGACATTTTTCTACCGTTACATGCGTCCGCTAGTTGAGGCAGGACATGTCTATATCGCCCTTCCGCCTCTTTACAAGATGTCCAAAGGTAAAGGCAAGAAAGAAGAAGTAGCTTACGCTTGGACAGACGGAGAACTAGAAGAACTCCGCAAGCAGTTTGGTAAAGGAGCGACCCTTCAACGTTACAAGGGGCTTGGTGAGATGAATGCGGATCAGCTCTGGGAAACAACTATGAACCCAGAAACCCGTACCCTCATCCGTGTTACGATTGAAGATTTAGCACGCGCTGAACGTCGTGTTAATGTCCTCATGGGAGATAAGGTCGAACCACGCCGTAAGTGGATTGAAGATAATGTCAAATTTACTTTGGAAGAAGCGACGGTGTTTTAAGTCGGTTTTTAACGAATGGGTATCAACATGAGAACTGAAACAGAAATGCTAAATCGGATTTTACAAATTGCCAAAACTATACAAGTAGAAGCTATCGCCATATCTGGTTCACGAACTGATACAAAAGCACCAAAAGATGAGTTTCAGGATTACGATGTGGTCTATATTGTGGACGATTTAGATAATCTGAAGAGAGACATTTCTTGGCTAGACCAGTTTGGCAAACGCATTATTGAGCAAGAGGTCACCCTTGGTCACCGTCGCCTATATCTCATGCTTTTTGAAGATGGCAATCGGATTGATTTGACACTCTGCCCACAAGAACACATGCAAGAATGGGTGGATAGTGAAGCAGGATTCACAGTTTTAGAAGATAAGAAGGGCTTGTTTGAGTCTTATTCTCCAAATCCTCAACGCTACTGGAGAAGCCCAGCTACTGAGACAGATTTTAAAAATTCCTGTAATGAATTTTGGTGGGTTTCTGCCTATGTAGTGAAGGGCATTCATCGGAACCACCTGGTCTATGCGACGGATCATCTCTATGGAATCTGCCAACAAGAATTGCTTAAGCTTTTAGCTTGGCAAGTGGCAGCAGATAAGGGAACGGTCGATGTTGGCAAGAACTACAAGTACCTCTTTCAGTATTTGCCTGCTGAGAAAGAGAAAGAATTCTCAAATCAGCTTGATTTTTCAAGTAAAGAGAAAATCACTCAATCTTTGTATGCTACGATGCAACTTTTCCACCGAGAGGCTCAGTACCTTGCTCAAAAAATGGGATTTGACTATGATAAAGAAGTAGCTGAGAAGATGATTCAGTATGCTGAGGAAAGAGTGAAGAAGTTTGGGAATAACTAGAAAAATGAAAAAGCGAGAGGAGAAGACTCATGATTGAAAAAGTGGAACGCCTCATTACAGAGATTAATCGTATTCATCGAGAATATTCTAAAGATTATTTTGAAACGGGTAAGGTGGAAAAAATCAATCTCAAGCATACCTTTTCAAAAGTTCCGACGAAAGCGATTTTGTCCTACCGTCTGAATTTACATGAGTCAATTAATGACTATCTGATGAAAGCGGATGTCCAAGATATTGCCTATGTTTATCGTGTCAAAACTTCTGAGTCTATTATAGATAAAATTACACGTTTTTCTGAGCGTCAAGAGGGTTATCCTGTGAATTCCATTCTTAATGATATTTTTGGTGCTCGTATGATTTTAAGTTCCAAAGAGATAGCTCAAGTCATGGATCAATTAGATGATTGGCAAGAGATGTACGGATTAAAAAACTGGTATTTACGTGATAAAGACGACTATGTCGGTATTCATATCTATTTTAAAAATAAAAGTAATTTTTACTACCCATGGGAACTCCAACTTTGGGATAGGAAAGATGTAGATAGCAATATCGCCAGTCATATCAAGTATAAACGAGGATTTGTGAAGTAGACATTTCAAGTCGTCCCTTTATATCTTAACTGAACACTTTTTCTGTAAAAACCTACTCTACATTCTTTGAAAGGAGTTGAACACGCCCTAAATGCTGGGTGAAAAAGATAAATTCTCTTGTGAGCTTGCTTACTTCAATAATTTTCTATTTTCACTTGGTATTTTACGGGCTCTGTATCCTATATGAGTAACATTCAAAACATGTCCCTTGAGGACATCATGGGAGAGCGCTTTGGTCGCTACTCCAAGTACATTATTCAAGACCGGGCATTGCCAGATATTCGGGATGGCTTGAAGCCGGTTCAGCGTCGTATTCTTTATTCTATGAATAAGGATGGTAATACCTTTGACAAGAGCTACCGTAAGTCGGCCAAGTCTGTAGGGAATATCATGGGGAATTTCCACCCACACGGTGACAGTTCCATCTATGATGCCATGGTCCGTATGTCTCAGGACTGGAAAAATCGTGAGATTCTAGTTGAAATGCACGGTAATAACGGTTCTATGGATGGAGATCCGCCTGCGGCTATGCGTTATACTGAGGCGCGTTTGTCTGAGATTGCAGGCTATCTTCTTCAGGATATCGATAAAAAGACCGTTCCTTTTGCTTGGAATTTTGACGATACCGAGAAAGAACCAACTGTCTTACCAGCAGCCTTTCCAAATCTCTTGGTAAATGGATCGACTGGTATTTCGGCTGGTTATGCCACGGATATTCCACCACATAATTTAGCTGAGGTCATCGATGCGGCGGTTTATATGATTGACCACCCAACTGCAAAGGTTGATAAACTCATGGAATTCCTACCTGGACCAGACTTCCCGACTGGAGGGATTATCCAGGGTCGTAATGAAATCAAGAAGGCCTATGAAACTGGGAAAGGGCGCGTAGTTGTTCGTTCCAAGACTGAGATTGAAAAGCTAAAAGGTGGTAAGGAACAAATTGTTGTCACTGAGATTCCTTATGAAATCAACAAGGCCAATCTAGTCAAGAAGATTGATGATGTTCGTGTCAATAATAAGGTTGCTGGTATTGCTGAGGTTCGTGATGAGTCTGACCGTGATGGTCTTCGCATTGCTATCGAACTCAAGAAAGATGCGAATACTGAGCTTGTTCTCAACTACCTTTTCAAGTACACTGACCTACAAATCAACTACAACTTCAACATGGTGGCGATTGACAATTTCACACCTCGTCAGGTTGGGATTGTACCAATCTTGTCTAGCTATATTGCCCATCGTCGTGAAGTTATCTTGGCGCGTTCTCGCTTTGATAAGGAAAAGGCTGAGAAACGTCTCCATATCGTCGAAGGTTTGATTCGCGTGATTTCGATTTTGGATGAAGTCATTGCTCTTATCCGTGCTTCCGAGAATAAGGCGGACGCTAAGGAAAACCTCAAAGTTAGCTATGATTTTACGGAAGAACAGGCTGAGGCTATCGTAACCTTGCAACTGTATCGTTTGACCAATACCGATGTGGTTGTCTTGCAGGAAGAAGAAGCAGAATTGCGTGAAAAGATTGCCATGCTTGCGGCTATCATCGGTGATGAACGGACCATGTACAATCTCATGAAGAAAGAACTCCGTGAGGTCAAAAAGAAATTTGCGACTCCACGTTTGAGTACTTTAGAAGACACTGCGAAAGCAATCGAGATTGATACAGCTAGTTTGATTGCTGAGGAGGATACCTATGTCAGCGTGACCAAGGCAGGTTACATCAAGCGTACCAGCCCACGTTCCTTTGCAGCTTCCACCTTGGAAGAAATTGGCAAACGTGATGATGACCGTTTGATCTTTGTACAATCTGCCAAGACAACCCAGCATCTTTTGATGTTCACGACCCTTGGAAATGTCATCTATCGACCAATCCATGAATTAGCAGATATTCGCTGGAAGGATATCGGAGAGCATCTGAGCCAGAACATTACAAACTTTGAAACTAACGAAGAAATCCTTTATGTAGAAGTGGTAGATCAGTTCGATGATGCGACAACCTATTTTACAGCCACTCGTCTCGGTCAAATCAAGCGTGTAGAGCGAAAAGAGTTCACTCCATGGCGGACCTACAAGTCCAAGTCTGTCAAGTATGCTAAGCTCAAAGACGATACAGACCAGATTGTAGCAGTGGCTCCGATTAAACTAGATGATGTTCTTTTGATTAGCCAAAATGGTTATGCCCTTCGTTTCAATATCGAAGAAGTTCCAGTTGTCGGTGCTAAGGCTGCAGGTGTCAAGGCTATGAACCTGAAAGAAGATGATGTTCTCCAATCTGCCTTTATCTGTAACACCTCATCCTTCTATCTCTTGACTCAGCGTGGAAGTTTGAAACGTGTTTCCATCGAGGAAATTCCAGTAACCAGCCGTGCCAAACGAGGCCTACAAGTCTTGCGTGAGTTGAAAAACAAACCGCATCGTGTCTTCTTAGCAGGTGCAGTTGCAGAGCAAGGTTTCGTTGGTGACCTCTTTAGTACAGAAGTGGACGAGAACAATCAAACTTTGCTTATCCAATCCAATAAAGGAACGACCTATGAAAGCCGATTGCAAGACTTGAATCTGTCAGAACGAACCAGCAACGGTAGCTTCATATCCGATACCATTTCAGATGAAGAAGTTTTTGATGCCTATCTTCAGGAAGCTTATACAGAACTTGAATCTAAGAAATGATAAAAAACAATGAAAAGCTTTTCGTCGAGAAATTTCTTAAGCTATAGATTTCAGAGTTGAATTTGATTATATATACAAAAACGAACAGAGCTTATTCCCAACTGATAGGGACGTAAGCCTGCTCGTTTTCTTGTTTTTATTGGTATAGACCACCTGGTGTTTAATTGTGGAATTATTAATATGTGGTCAATTATTCAAACTGGATTAATAAAAAATAATATTTTTAAAGAAAACGATTGCGCATATATTGTTTTTTTGTTATAATATTATTGTTTCAAGAGAACGCGTTCAAGAAATAGTTGGTTTAAATATAAAAGGAGTTTTTTATGTTTCAAAATAAACAAGATAAAGGATTTCGTTATTCTATTCGTAAACGTAGTGTTGGAGTATGTGGTGTTGCCGTTGCAACATTTTTGCTAGCTTCTGGCCTTGTATTTCAAACAAATGTAGTAAAAGCAACAGAGCCAAGCGTTGCTGCAGTTGCTGGTGAAAATATTGCTGCTCATAAATCTGCGAGTCAGAGTTCAATTGCTTATGGAGGAGATGCTTCTAGAGCAGTTGACGGTAATCGTGATAACGCATGGAGTCACCGCTCCGTTACCCATACAGATTTTCAAGATCATTCTTGGTGGAAAGTTGACTTAGAGAAAGAAGAATCAGTAGGAACTGTTCGTATTTACAATCGTGGAGATGGGGATGTAGCAAATCGTTTATCTAATTTTGATGTTATTTTGTTGGATAAAGATGGGAATGAAGCAGCTCGTCAACATGTAGATAGCTTAAACAATCAACCAACAGTTGATGTTCAATTCTCAGGAGTTGATGCACGATATGTAAAAATTGAATTAAATAAATCTAAAACTCCACTTAGTTTAGCAGAAGTTGAAGTATATCGTTCTGCAAAATCAGAAAAGATTGTAGAAAATAAGAAAACAGAAAATAAATCTAAAACAGATTTTACTGCAGAACTAAATAAATATTTGTTTGGTTTGAATTATGATAAAACAAATATTTTAACTAGACGAGGCGAGGCAATAGAAAATTACACGAATACAAGCACAAAACAACAAGGAAATGAATTTGTGGTTGTGGAAAAAGTGAAGAAGAACCTTTCTAGTGGTCATGCTGATGTTGCTATTAATGGCAACGGAGATATTTTCCTAGGTGCTTTGTTTAAAGCAAATCAAGATCTCCTAGAAAATAAACCACAACAAATTAGCTTAGATCGTAGCAAAGGTAGAATTAGTGTTGATTTACCAGGAATGGTAGGCGGAGATAGCTATGTAGATGCTACACCAACTGTAAGTGGTATGCAGGAAGGTGTAAATACCCTGTTAAATCGTTGGCATGAAAAATATGCTGGGAAGAACCCTGCTCCAGCACGTATGCAGTACGAATCAACTTCTGCTTATAGCATGAATCAATTAAAAGCTAAATTCGGAAGTGACTTTGAAAAAGTTGGAGTTAATCTAAAAATTGATTTTGAAGCTGTCAATAAAGGTGAAAAACAAATTGAGGTAGTTGATTTTAAACAAGTTTACTATACTGCTAACTTTGATGCTCCAAAAAATCCATCAGATGTATTTGCCTCAGGAGTAACAGTTGATCAATTGAAAGCACGTGGAATTGATGAAAATACTCCTCCTGTATATGTATCAAGCGTGTCATACGGACGTCAAATGTATGTCAAATTTGAAACAACAAGCAAGAGTACAGAATTGAAAGCAGCTATCAATGCTGTCATTAAAGGAGTACCTATTAAAGCTGAATCTGAATGGGCACGTGTCTTGAAAAATACAACAGTAACAGTTTCCATCGTAGGTGGAAATGCTGATGGCGCTGCACGTGTTGTGACAGGTACAGTAGAAGATTTGAAGAAATTGATTCAAGAAGGAGCTACTTTCAGTACGCAAAATCCTGCTGTTCCAATTTCTTATAAGACTGCATTCTTGAAAGATAATCAAGTAGCCACAATTCAAAGCAATACAGACTACATTGAGACTAAAGTGACTTCATACAAAAATGGTTACCTCAATTTACACCATAAGGGAGCTTATATTGCTCGTTACTATGTTTACTGGGATGAAGTGACTTATGACAAGGATGGTGTTGAAAGTATTCGTTCACGTCAGTGGGAGCATAACGGTCAGAACAGAACAGCTGGTTTCCAAACTGAAATTCAATTTAGAGGAAATGTGCGCAATATACGCGTGAAGATTCAAGAAAAAACAGGTCTTGTTTGGGAACCATGGCGTACTGTTTACAATCGTACCGATCTTCCTTTAGTCCAAAAACGTACCATTATTAATTCAGGTACAACAATCAGACCAAAATACGATGAAAAAGTTGAAAACAACTAATTCTCACTTATAAAAATAATTAGTTATACTAATGAATTGAACCCCAAAAGTTAGTCCAAATTCTAACTCTTGGGGTGTTTTTCGGCTCTTTGTCAACTGTAGTGGGTTGAAGAAAAGCTATGATCGAGAAAGGACGAAATTTGTCCTTTCTTTTTTGATGTTCAGAGCGATAAAAATCCGTTTTTTGAAGTTTTCAAAGTTCCGAAAACCAAAGGCATT
>CAUPZW010000038.1:0-16528 GCA_963515655.1 Streptococcus mitis | reverse complement strand
GAAAAAGCTGAGTCAAATAAAAAAGCTCAGGAAGATTTAGCTAACCACATTCAATAGTATTCCTAGTCATGCTTTTCAGTTAATACTCAATGAAAATCAAAGAGCAAACTAGGAAGCTAGCCGCAGGTTGCTCAAAGCACTGCTTTAAGGTTGTGGATAGAACTGACGAAGTCAGCTCAAAACAGTGTTTTGAGGTTGTAGATGTAACTGACGAAGTCAGTAACCATACCTACGGCAAGGTGAAGCTGACGTGGTTTGAAGAGATTTTCGAAGAACATAAGCCTAGTGACTGGATTCAGAAAAAGGCCCTACCAGATACTTCTTGGTTCTGGTAGGGCCTTTTCTTTATTCTTTTAAGTGATAAGAGTAGCTAGCGACAACGACGTCTTGGTGCCAACGAAGGGCGTATTTGAGTTTGAGACTCATCTGATTGTGCAGGATATTCTGCCAAGGTTTATTAAGGATAAACTGGGATATTAGGACTACTTGCTAAGGCCCATAGGCGATGGAGAACAGAGTGCCGCTTGACAAGATGGTCAAGGTCTGTATTTTTTCCAGTAGTCCCCCTTCGCTTTCGGTCGAGGACTTAAGAGGACGACCGATGAAGGTCTGTTTTAATTTTGTAAACATGGTCATTTCCTTTGTTGAAAAATTCAATAAGTGTTATTATACTGTTTTGAAAAAAGAGCATCAAGAGATGATGATGGGTTCTAGAATATTTTTTACAGATGAGGAGACAGGTCAGTTTTTTTGCTATAATAGAAGATAGAAAACGAGGTTAGAAGAGATGATTTTTGATACACATACACATTTGAATGTAGAAGAATTTGCAGGTCGTGAGGCAGAAGAAATTACCTTGGCTGCTGAGATGGGTGTGACACAGATGAATATTGTTGGTTTTGATAAACCGACGATTGAGCGTGCCTTGGAGTTAGTAGATGAGTATGACCAGCTCTATGCGACAATCGGTTGGCATCCGACAGAAGCAGGGATTTACACGGAGGAGATTGAAGCCTATTTGCTTGATAAGCTCAAGCATCCCAAGGTTGTGGCTTTAGGTGAAATTGGATTGGACTACCATTGGATGACAGCTCCAAAAGAGGTCCAGGAGCAGGTTTTTCGCCGTCAGATTCAGCTATCTAAGGGCTTGGATTTGCCTTTTGTTGTCCATACCCGTGATGCGCTGGAAGATACCTATGAGATTATCAAGAGCGAGGGAGTTGGCCCTCGAGGTGGCATTATGCATTCTTTCTCAGGAACTCTTGAATGGGCAGAGAAGTTTGTCGCGCTTGGTATGACAATTTCCTTTTCAGGAGTAGTGACTTTCAAGAAGGCAACTGATATACAAGAAGCTGCTAAAGAGTTACCTTTGGACAAGATTTTGGTGGAGACGGATGCGCCTTACTTAGCACCTGTACCCAAGCGTGGTCGTGAAAATAAAACAGCCTATACGCGCTATGTAGTAGACTTTATCGCTGACTTGCGTGGCATGACAACAGAAGAGCTAGCAGTAGCAACGACTGTAAATGCAGAACGAATTTTTGGATTGGACAGCAAGTAATGAAAGAAAAAATTTCCCAAGTTATCGTGGTTGAAGGGCGCGATGATACGGCCAATCTCAAACGCTATTTCGATGTAGAGACCTATGAGACCCGAGGTTCTGCCATCAATGAGCAGGATCTAGAGCGGATTCAGCGCTTGCACCAACGTCATGGAGTCATTGTCTTTACAGACCCAGATTTTAATGGGGAGCGAATTCGTCGCATGATTATGACGGCCATTCCAACAGTTCAACATGCCTTCCTCAAACGAGATGAAGCTGTTCCTAAGTCCAAAACTAAGGGGCGTTCTCTGGGAATTGAGCATGCCAGCTATGAAGACCTGAAAACAGCTCTAGCTCAGGTGACAGAACAATTTGAACATGAGAGCCAGTTTGATATCAGTCGTAGCGATTTGATTCGCCTTGGTTTTCTAGCAGGGGCAGATAGCCGTAAGCGCAGAGAATATCTGGGAGAGGCTCTCCGAATCGGCTATTCTAACGGCAAGCAACTTCTCAAGCGCCTAGAGTTGTTTGGGGTCACCTTGGCAGAAGTGGAAGAAGCTATGAAAAGTTATGAGTAGGAAAGATGTGCCCGTTACAATTTTTTAAATTTCCCAGTATTTTTCGAAGCAGGTAGAAGAGGAGACGTCTGATGTTAATTGGTCAAAAAATTAAAGAGATTCGGATAGAAAAAGGAATTAGTCGTCCAGATTTTTGTGGAGATGAGCAAGAACTGACAGTTCGTCAACTGTCGCGAATTGAAAGTGGAGCTTCGCAACCGAGTTTGCCGAAGTTAGACTATATTGCTCGTCGTTTAGGAGTTCCAGCTTATAGCCTTATGCCGGATTTTTCAGCTCTTCCTCCTGCTTATTTAGAATTGAAATACCAGATTTTACGTGAACCAATCTATGGTAAAGAAGAGGAATACGATAAGAAAGAAGCGTGTTTGGAAGAGATTTATAAAATATACTTTGATAATCTTCCTAAAGAAGAACAATTAGTATGTGAAGTATTGCAGGCGTGTTTAGATACTTCTAGAACTAGAAGGCCTGAATACGCAGAGTTAATACTTGAGGAACATATGCCTCAGATTATAGAAAAAGAAGCTTATTCAATAAATGATATGTTGTTGATTCGTTTGTTTTTTTATCAAATGCTTATTAGAAAAGATCTTGCCAAATTTGTGAATCAAATCGAAAAGCTAATGCTCTTTCTTTTAGAACAGAAGAAGGTAACTCAATTAGAAAACTTCTTTATAATTAGAGATACTCTTATTTCAGGAATGTGTTGTCTTGAAAAGGTAGGAGTAACGGATTGCTTTAATGATTATCTATCGTGTTTACAAGAAATTATGGATAAAACCCAAGATTATCAAAAGAAACCCCTTGTATTTATGTTTTTGTGGAAGCAAGCATTAAGAGTAGAAAGAGATTTTAGTTTATCTGAATCATTTTATCAGTCTTCTAAAACATTTGCGCAGCTAATTGGAGATGAATTTCTAGTAAAGAAATTGACAGAGGAATGGCAAGAGGATGTAAAAAAATATTTATAAACATAGTAAAGCATAGTGAAGCAATGACAAAAATGTCCTTGTTCTGGTCTTGAAATAGTTCTAAAGTTCGTCTTTAGGGCTGTTTTTAATATATAAGTTAAAAATAAAATGAAATAGTTAGATTCTAAGGACATTGATGTCCTTGGTAGTTCTTGAAGAAACGGATATAATGTATTTGAAGATGTTGCTAGTGGAAAGAACTTAATATGCTTCTTAACATTGTAGTGACTGTGGTCACCTTCTCACTAAGTGACCAAGTAACTTTTTGGAGGAAATGATGAAACGTTTATTTATTTTGGTTTCAATGGTATTGGTATCGCTTTATATGGTGATAACTTCCGTTGACCATCGAGAAGAGATTTTATTTGGTAACTATCCCTCTGTTGATGTGACAGGAATGGTGATAAATCAACCAGTAGCTGGTCGCGAAGAGGTGACAGAGGCTTTGAGTCACTTGGCGGTAGAGCATAATAGTCTCATCGCCCGTCGGATCGTTGAGCCAAATGAAGCTGGAGAAACACGCTTTACCTATGCCACTTATGGTCAGGGAGAGCTTCCAGCAGGTCTGACCATTTCCTCCAAGGAGAGTGCAGAAACGAGTGATTTATTAGGGTCTTACTTGATTGTGTCAGGAAGTTTGGATGGAGTGAGCTTACAGACCACCTTGAAAGAACTTGGCTATCAAGGCTTTGTTTCGAATGGAGAAGATTCATTTTCGATAGTCTTACTATTGGCTGTCACCCCTATGGTGCTACTGAGTTTAGCTATTTTTCTGCTGACCTTTATGAGTTTGACTCTGATTTATCGGATAAAATCCCTCCGTCAAGCAGGGATTCGTTTAATAGCTGGTGAGAGCTTGTTTGGGGTTGCTCTCAGACCAGTATTAGAAGATATGAGACAGCTTATCTTCTCGGTGATGGTATCCAGTTTTTTGGGAGTGGGAATTCTCTGGTATCAAGGTGCCTTGTTTATGGCAACGGTGCAACTGGTCATCATTGGTCTTTTGCTTTATGGATTGGCCTTGATAGGGATTTCTACCTTACTAAGTGTCGTGTATCTACTTGGTTTACAGGAAAATAGTCTGGTGGATCTATTGAAAGGGAAACTCCCTCTCAAACGTATGATGACATTGATGATGGTGGGGCAACTCTTGGCCGTGCTGGTAGTCGGCTCGAGTGCGACTGCTCTCCTACCCCACTACCGTGAAATGCAGGAGATGGAGAGAGCTAGCGATAAATGGAGCCAGTCCTCAGATCGTTACCGTCTATCCTTTGGTTGGTCTAGTGCATTTGCCGATGAAGAAGGAATGCGTAAGGAGAATCGCGAGTGGCAGACATTTACTGAAGAACGGTTAGCCAATACAGACTCTTTTTATATCATGAGCAATGTTGACAATTTCTCAGATGGAGCAGAAGTAGACCTAGATGGCAATCGTTTCAATGACTACACACCAGCAGGGAATGTCATCTATGTCTCACCGCGCTATCTGATAGAAGAAAAGGTTACCATTTCTTCAGAGTTTATGGACAAGATGCAAAACTTGTCTGAGGGAGAGTTTGGGCTGATCTTGCCTGAGAGCTTGCGAGAGCAGTCTGCCTACTATCAAGGATTATTTACAGACTACCTGCAAAACTTTTCATCTGAAAGTGTAGAAGCGACGAGTCAGAAACACTACCTTCCACAGTTAACGCTAGCTTTTACAGAAACAGGACAGGAACGCTTCCTCTATAACGATGGGTACAAGACGACACGTCAATATCTAAAAGATCCGATTATTGTAGTTCTAACGCCGCAAGCGACTGGAACAAGACCTGTTGCAGGGATGTTGTGGGGAACTACGGCTAATAGTGCCTTGAAACTAGATCGATATGGAGACAGCATCACATCTCTAAAAGAGCAAGGTCTGTATCACAAAGTCTCTTATTTGGTAAAAAGCCAGCTATTTTTTGCCAAGGTACTAAATGACAAACGGATGGAGTTTTACTCTCTCCTTATTGGGACGATTTTGACCCTGTCTACGGCTATCTTGTTATTTGATTCTATGAATCTTCTCTATTTTGAGCAGTTTAGACGGGAGATCATGATTAAACGTCTTTCTGGTATGACAATCTATGAGCTTCATGGCAAGTATTTACTGGCGCAAGGAGGAGTTCTCTTACTTGGGCTAATCCTATCTAGTGTTTTGACAGGAGATAGCTTGATTAGCGCTCTAGTTGTAGCTTTGTTTACGCTTAACGCTCTGTTGATTTTAGTAAGGCAGGATAAAAAGGAAGAATCTGGTAGCATGGCAGTATTGAAAGGAAAATAAGATGATTGATATTCAAGGATTGGAAAAGAAGTTTAATGACCGCGCGATTTTCTCTGGTTTAAATCTCAAGCTGGAGAAGGGCAAGGTCTATGCCTTAATCGGAAAGAGTGGAAGCGGAAAGACGACGCTGCTGAATATCTTAGGCAAACTAGAAAAGATAGATGGAGGAAGGGTTCTCTATCAGGGGAAAGATTTAAAAACCACTCCCACTCGTGAGTATTTTCGAGACCAGATGGGCTATCTCTTTCAAAATTTTGGACTCTTAGAAAACCAATCAATCAAAGAGAATTTGGATTTGGGCTTTGTCGGTCAAAAAATTTCAAAAGTAGAACGTTTGGAAAGGCAAGTAGAGGCTTTAGAAAAGGTTAATCTAGGGTATTTGGATCTAGAACAAAAAATTTATACTTTATCTGGGGGAGAGGCCCAACGAGTTGCCCTTGCGAAGACTATTTTGAAAAATCCACCCTTGATTTTAGCGGATGAACCAACAGCAGCTCTTGATCCTGAAAATTCAGAGGAGGTTATGAATCTCTTGGTGGGCTTGAAAGATGAAAATCGAATTATCATCATTGCGACCCATAATCCCCTAGTCTGGAATAAGGCCGATGAAATCATTGATATGAGGGAGCTTGCTCATGTGTGAAAAAATTCGTATTCGCAGGGTATCTGATTATCCTAGTGCCAGAGGTGGTTTAGAAGATATTCTCATCATGGAAAATATGACCAATCATCTCCTTTTGGTTCAAATCCGAGTGAATGGGTATTTGCTTGATTTTGCTAGTATTGAAGGGCAAAGGCAAAAGCATTATCGTTTGAAAAATTTACCTCAAACGGTTGAACTGACAGTAGACGATGTGGAGGAGGATGTAGATTTGACCTTACCTGAAAATCGAAGTTATCAAGAAGATGATTTTTTCGAACGGATGTTTCGAGAGAACCGATAAGTCCACCTTTAAAGATTTCCAAAACTATCTTTCTTCATGAGGAAAGATAGTTTTTTGGTATGATTTTCACCCCCAAAATACAAGGGGAATGTGTTACAATAGTAGTAACAGATAATAGAAAAGAGAATAGATGAGAATTGCAGATTATAGCGTGACTAAGGCAGTGCTGGAGCGTCACGGTTTTACCTTTAAAAAGTCCTTTGGGCAAAATTTCTTGACGGATACCAATATTCTTCAAAAAATCGTGGATACGGCTGAAATTGATGACCAGGTCAATGTTATCGAAATCGGGCCAGGTATTGGTGCCTTGACCGAGTTTCTGGCTGAGCGTGCAGCAGAGGTCATGGCCTTTGAGATTGACCACCGGTTGGTGCCGATTTTGGCAGATACCCTGCGTGATTTTGATAATGTAACCGTAGTTAACGAAGATATTCTCAAGGTTGATTTGGCGCAACATATCCAGAATTTCAAAAATCCTGACCTGCCCATCAAGGTAGTGGCTAATTTGCCTTATTACATCACGACGCCTATTCTCATGTACTTGATTGAAAGTGGCATTCCGTTTAGTGAGTTTGTGGTCATGATGCAAAAAGAAGTGGCGGATCGTATCTCAGCTCAACCGAATACCAAGGCTTATGGTAGCTTGTCGATTGCGGTGCAGTATTACATGACTGCCAAGGTTGCCTTTATCGTACCTCGTACGGTCTTTGTGCCAGCGCCAAATGTGGACTCAGCTATCTTGAAAATGGTGCGTCGTCCAGAGCCAGCCGTAGCAGTGGAAGACGAGAACTTCTTCTTTAAGGTTTCCAAGGCAAGTTTTACCCATCGTCGCAAGACCTTATGGAATAACTTGACAGGTTACTTTGGTAAGACTGAAGAGGTCAAGGATAAGCTGACCAAGGCCTTGGACCAAGCAGGTTTGTCACCAAGTGTACGTGGGGAAGCTCTCAGCTTGGAAGAATTTGCCAGCCTAGCAGACGCACTTAAAGGGCAAGGACTCTAAGATGCAGGGACAAATCATTAAAGCCTTGGCTGGATTCTACTATGTAGAGAGTGATGACCAAGTCTATCAAACACGCGCGCGTGGAAATTTCCGTAAAAAAGGGCATACACCTTATGTTGGGGACTGGGTAGATTTTTCTGCCGAGGAAAATTCAGAGGGCTATATTCTCAAGATTCACGAACGGAAAAATAGTCTGGTTCGTCCGCCCATTGTTAATATTGACCAAGCTGTGGTAATCATGTCTGTCAAGGAACCTGATTTTAACAGCAATTTGCTGGATCGTTTCTTGGTTCTCTTGGAGCACAAGGGCATCCATCCCATCGTCTATATTTCCAAAATGGATTTGTTGGAAGATAGAGGAGAACTGGATTTTTACCAACAGACTTATGGTGACATCGGCTATGACTTTGTGACTAGTAAAGAGGAACTCCTGCCTTTGTTAACAGGCAAGGTTACAGTCTTTATGGGGCAGACAGGTGTTGGGAAGTCAACCCTTCTCAATAAAATCGCACCAGACCTTAATCTTGAAACGGGAGAAATTTCAGACAGTCTAGGTCGCGGTCGCCATACCACTCGAGCGGTTAGTTTTTATAATCTCAATGGGGGCAAAATCGCGGACACGCCAGGCTTTTCATCACTGGATTATGAAGTATCAACGGCAGAAGACCTCAATCAGGCCTTCCCAGAGATTGCTACTGTCAGTCGAGACTGCAAATTCCGTACTTGTACCCATACCCATGAGCCGTCCTGTGCTGTCAAGCCAGCAGTTGAAGAAGGTACCATTGCGTCCTTCCGTTTTGACAACTACCTGCAATTCCTCAGTGAGATTGAAAATCGCAGAGAAACCTATAAAAAAGTCAGCAAAAAAATTCCAAAATAAGGAGAAACCTATGTCTCAATACAAGATTGCTCCGTCAATTCTGGCAGCAGATTATGCCAACTTTGAACGTGAAATCAAACGCCTAGAAGCAACTGGGGCAGAATATGCCCATATCGATATCATGGATGGTCACTTTGTGCCACAAATCAGTTTTGGTGCAGGTGTGGTCGAAGCTCTTCGCCCTCATAGCAAGATGGTCTTTGACTGCCACTTGATGGTAGCTAATCCAGAGCATCATTTAGAAGACTTTGCGCGTGCGGGTGCGGATATCATCAGTATCCATGTGGAAGCAACGCCTCATATCCACGGTGCCCTTCAAAAAATTCGTTCACTCGGTGTCAAACCTTCGGTTGTTATCAATCCTGGTACGCCTGTTGAGGCGATTAAGCACGTGCTTCACCTAGTTGACCAAGTCTTAGTCATGACAGTTAACCCTGGCTTCGGTGGGCAAGCTTTTCTACCTGAAACCATGGATAAGGTCCGTGAGTTGGTTGCCCTTCGTGGTGAAAAAGGCTTGAACTTTGAAATCGAAGTGGATGGCGGGATTGATGATAAAACGATTGCTCAAGCTAAAGAAGCTGGTGCGACCGTTTTTGTAGCAGGTTCCTATGTCTTTAAGGGAGAAGTCAATGAGCGAGTACAAACTCTCAGAAAACAACTGGACTAAGGTTGCAGTTTTTGCAGGCGGAGACCGCGGTCATTATCGGACGGATTTTGATGCTTTTGTCGGTGTGGATCGAGGCTCTCTCTGGGTTTTCGAGGAAAAACTTCCTCTTGCTCTAGCGGTTGGAGATTTTGATTCTGTCACTGCAGAAGAGCGACAGGTGATTCAAAAATGTGCCCAGCATTTTGTCCAAGCCCGACCAGAAAAAGATGATACCGATTTGGAATTGGCTCTCTTAACCATTTTTGAGAAGAATTCTCAGGCTGAGGTTACTATTTTTGGTGCCCTAGGGGGGCGTATTGATCATATGTTGGCTAATGTCTTTCTGCCTAGCAATCGCTATCTGGCGCCCTATATGCGCCAGATAGCGATTGAGGATGGGCAAAACTTGATTTCCTACTGTCCAGAAGGGACCAGTCAGCTAGAGCCACGTTCGGACTACGACTATCTAGCCTTTATGCCAGTTCGGGATAGCCAGTTGACCATTCTCGGAGCCAAGTATGAGTTGACAGAGGAAAATTTTTTCTTTAAAAAAGTGTACGCTTCTAACGAATATATAGATAGGGAAGTTTCGGTGACTTGCCCAGATGGTTATGTGGTCGTGCTGCATAGCAAGGACAGGAGGTAGGATGGAA
Source organism: Streptococcus mitis (assembly GCA_963515655.1). GTDB lineage: Bacteria > Bacillota > Bacilli > Lactobacillales > Streptococcaceae > Streptococcus > Streptococcus mitis_DP. Next base: position 7,002 of record CAUPZW010000038.1, on the reverse strand, counting down.
AGTTTACTTGTTCTATTATTGATCGCCAACCTAGCTGGACTCTTTCTGATTTGGCAGAGGCAGGATAAGCAGGAAAAACATCTCAGCAAGAGCTTGGAGGATCAGGCAGATCACTTGTCAGACCAGTTGGATTACCGTTTTGAACAAGCCAGACAAGCCAGCCAGTTGGACCAAAAAGATTTGGAAGTGGCTGTCAGCGACCGTTTGCAAGAAGTGCGAATCGAATTGCACCAAGGCCTGACGCAGATCCGTCAAGAAATGACTGATAATCTCCTCCAAACTAGGGATAAGACTGACCAACGCCTCCAAGCCTTGCAGGAATCCAATGAGCAACGTTTGGAACAAATGCGCCAGACAGTCGAGGAAAAGTTAGAAAAGACCTTGCAGACACGCTTGCAGGCTTCCTTTGAGACAGTTTCCAAACAACTGGAGTCGGTCAATCGTGGCCTTGGAGAAATGCAGACAGTTGCCCGTGATGTTGGAGCTCTTAACAAGGTTCTCTCTGGCACCAAGACACGAGGAATTCTAGGTGAATTGCAACTGGGGCAAATCATCGAAGACATCATGACTCCTGCCCAGTATGAACGAGAATACGCAACGGTTGAAAACTCCAGTGAACGAGTGGAGTATGCCATCAAGCTTCCTGGGCAAGGCGACCAGGAATACGTCTATCTGCCAATTGACTCTAAGTTTCCACTTGCAGATTATTACCGCCTAGAAGAAGCCTATGAAGTAGGTGACAAGGATGAAATCGAACGCTGTCGTAAGTCACTCTTAGCAAGTGTCAAGCGTTTTGCTAGGGATATTAGGAACAAGTACATAGCACCACCTCGGACGACCAATTTTGGAGTTTTATTTGTTCCGACAGAAGGTCTCTACTCAGAAATCGTCCGCAATCCTGTCTTCTTTGATGACTTGAGACGGGAGGAGCAGATTATTGTTGCAGGTCCAAGTACCCTATCAGCTCTTCTTAACTCCCTATCAGTTGGCTTCAAAACCCTTAATATTCAAAAAAGTGCCGATCATATCAGCAAGACTCTTGCTAGCGTCAAGACTGAGTTTAGCAAGTTTGGTGGTATTCTGGTCAAGGCACAAAAGCATCTTCAACATGCCTCTGGCAATATTGATGAATTATTAAACCGTCGTACTACAGCTATCGAGCGGACGCTCCGTCACATTGAATTATCGGAAGGTGAGCCTGCGCTTGATCTACTCCATTTCCAAGAAGATGAGGAAGAATATGAAGATTAGTCACATGAAAAAAGATGAGCTGTTTGAAGGATTTTACCTAATCAAATCAGCTGACCTGAGGCAAACTCGAGCTGGGAAAAACTACCTAGCCTTTACCTTCCAAGATGATAGTGGAGAGATTGATGGGAAGCTTTGGGATGCCCAACCTCATAACATTGAAGCCTTTACCGCAGGTAAGGTTGTCCACATGAAAGGGCGCCGAGAAGTTTATAACAACACCCCTCAAGTCAATCAAATTACTATCCGCCTGCCTCAACCTGGCGAACCCAATGATCCAGCTGATTTCAAGGTCAAGTCACCAGTTGATGTTAAGGAAATCCGTGACTATATGTCGCAAATGATTTTTAAAATTGAAAATCCTGTCTGGCAACGAATTGTCCGAAATCTTTACACCAAGTACGATAAGGAATTCTATTCTTATCCAGCTGCTAAGACCAATCACCATGCCTTTGAAACGGGCTTGGCCTATCATACAGCGACCATGGTGCGTTTGGCAGATGCCATTAGTGAGGTCTATCCTCAGCTTAATAAGAGTCTGCTTTATGCGGGGATTATGCTGCATGACTTGGCTAAGGTCATCGAGTTGACGGGACCAGACCAGACCGAGTACACAGTGCGAGGTAATCTTCTTGGACATATCGCTCTGATTGATAGCGAAACTACCAAGACAGTGATGGAACTCGGCATCGATGATACCAAGGAAGAAGTCGTTCTGCTCCGCCATGTTATCCTTAGTCACCACGGCTTGCTTGAGTATGGAAGTCCAGTCCGTCCACGCATTATGGAAGCAGAGATTATCCATATGATTGACAATCTGGATGCCAGTATGATGATGATGTCAACAGCTCTGGCTTTGGTGGATAAAGGAGAGATGACCAATAAAATCTTCGCTATGGACAATCGTTCCTTCTACAAACCAGATCTAGATTAATAATTTAAGAAAAATGAGCATTTTTTAGGATAAGAATGTTCGTTTTTTTATGTGAATATGGTATAATAGACAAAATGTCAAAATTAAATGGAATAGGAAATAGAAATGAAATTAAGAAGAAGTGATCGGATGGTTGTCATTTCCAACTATTTGATTAATAATCCTTATAAACTAACTAGTCTCAATACTTTTGCTGAAAAGTATGAATCTGCTAAATCATCCATCTCAGAAGATATCGTCATTATCAAACGTGCCTTTGAGGAAATCGAAATCGGTCATATCCAGACAGTAACTGGAGCCGGAGGTGGTGTCATCTTTACACCTTCTATTTCGAGCCAGGATGCCAAGGAAATGGTGGAGGACTTGCGTGCCAAGTTGTCAGAAAATGACCGAATCTTGCCGGGTGGCTATATCTACCTGTCTGATTTGCTTAGCACACCAGCCATCTTGAAAAATATTGGTCGTATTATTGCCAAGAGCTTTATGGACCAAAAAATTGATGCGGTTATGACCGTAGCGACTAAGGGTGTGCCACTTGCAAATGCAGTTGCCAATGTCCTCAATGTTCCCTTTGTCATTGTGCGCCGTGACCTGAAAATTACCGAAGGTTCAACTGTCAGCGTCAACTATGTATCAGGTTCAAGTGGTGACCGCATTGAGAAAATGTTCCTTTCAAAACGTAGTCTCAAGGCAGGCAGTCGTGTCTTGATTGTGGATGACTTCTTGAAAGGTGGCGGAACTGTCAACGGGATGATTAGTCTTTTGCGCGAGTTCGATTCAGAATTGGCAGGGGTAGCGGTCTTTGCGGACAATGCCCAAGAAGAACGTGAAAAGCAGTTTGACTACAAGTCACTCTTGAAGGTAACCAATATTGATGTCAAGAATCAAGCCATCGATGTTGAGGTTGGCAATATTTTTGATGAAGATAAATAAGAGATAGAACTAAAGGTTGGAACGATTGTCCCAGCCTTTCTTTGCAAATAGAATAGAAGGAAGCTTATGAAGACACCATTTATCAATAGAGAAGAGTTAGAAGCGATTGTTGCCGAGTTCCCAACTCCCTTTCACTTGTATGATGAGAAGGGAATTCGTGAGAAGGCCAGAGCCGTCAACCAAGCCTTTTCGTGGAACAAGGGCTTTAAAGAATATTTTGCAGTTAAGGCTACTCCAACCCCAGCTATCTTGAAAATTCTCCAAGAGGAAGGCTGTGGCGTGGATTGCTCTAGTTATGTAGAGCTTTTGATGAGTCATAAACTGAATTTCCCTGGTTCTGAGATTATGTTCTCTTCAAATAACACGCCAGACAAGGAATATGCCTATGCGCGTGAATTGGGTGCAACCATTAACTTGGATGCTTTTGAAGATATTGAGCATCTGGAGAGAGCAGCAGGCATTCCAGAAATCATCTCTTGTCGTTATAATCCTGGAGGTGTTTTTGAGCTAGGGACAGACATTATGGACAATCCTGGGGAGGCCAAATTTGGTATGACCAAGGACCAGCTCTTTGAAGCTTTTGCTATCTTGAAGAAAAAAGGAGCTAAGACCTTTGGGATTCACTCCTTCCTAGCGTCCAATACCGTTACCTATCTCTATTATCCAGAGTTGGCGCGTCAGCTTTTTGAATTGGCTGTTGAAATCAAGGAAAAGTTGGGTATTTCGCTAGACTTTATCAATCTTTCTGGCGGTATTGGTGTCAATTATCGTCCAGAGCAGGAGCCAAATGATATCGCCTTGATTGGTGAGGGAGTTCGTAAGGTTTATGAAGAGGTTCTTACGCCAGCAGGTCTTGATCAGGTCAAGATTTTCACCGAATTGGGTCGCTTTATGTTAGCTCCTCATGGGGCTCTAGTCACAAGAGTCACTCATAAGAAGGAAACCTACCGTACCTATCTAGGTGTGGATGCATCAGCAGTCAACCTCATGCGTCCAGCTATGTACGGAGCCTACCATCATATTACTAATGTGACCCACCCAGATGGACCAGCTGAAGTGGTAGATGTGGTTGGTTCACTCTGTGAAAACAATGATAAATTTGCAGTCAATCGTGAACTACCTCATACAGAAATCGGTGATTTGCTGGTAATTCATGATACAGGTGCCCACGGTTTTTCAATGGGCTACCAGTACAATGCCAAACTTCGTTCTGCGGAAATCCTCTATACTGAAGAAGGAAAAGCCCGTCAAATTCGCCGTGCAGAGCGCCCTGAGGACTACTTTGCAACCTTGTATGGTTTTGATTTTGAAGAATAAAATAATAATTAATTGAAAATGAAATTGAAAAACAGATTGCTTTCTAAAAAATAGGCAAAAATCTTGTTTTTCCTTCAAGTCGTGATATAATAAAACTATAAAACGTTTTCAAGGAAGGTAACGATATGTCTGAAGAAACAATTGATTATGGACAAGTGACAGGAATGGTGCATTCGACAGAAAGCTTTGGTTCGGTAGATGGGCCTGGTATTCGCTTTATTGTCTTTTTGCAGGGCTGTCACATGCGTTGCCAGTATTGCCACAACCCTGACACTTGGGCGATGGAGTCCAATAAATCACGTGAACGGACGGTAGATGATGTCTTGACAGAGGCCTTGCGCTACCGCGGTTTCTGGGGAAATAAGGGTGGGATTACAGTCAGTGGAGGAGAAGCCCTCTTGCAGATAGATTTCCTGATTGCCCTCTTCACCAAGGCCAAGGAACAAGGAATCCACTGTACTTTGGACACCTGTGCCCTTCCTTTCCGTAATAAACCACGTTACCTTGAAAAGTTTGACAAACTCATGGCTGTTACTGACTTGGTTCTCTTGGATATCAAGGAAATCAACGAAGAACAGCACAAGATTGTTACTAGCCAAACTAATAAAAACATCTTGGCCTGTGCCCAGTATCTATCAGATATTGGAAAACCTGTCTGGATTCGCCACGTGCTAGTTCCAGGATTGACAGATAGAGATGATGACTTGATTGAACTTGGGAAGTTCGTCAAGACCCTCAAAAATGTTGATAAGTTTGAAATTCTACCTTATCACACTATGGGTGAGTTCAAATGGCGTGAACTGGGAATTCCATATTCACTCGAAGGGGTTAAACCACCAACAGCAGACCGCGTCAAGAACGCTAAAAAACTCATGGATACCGAAAGTTATCAAGACTATATGAAACGTGTACATGGATAAAAAAGAAGCCTGATGGAAACATCGGGCTTTTGACTTGCAAAAAAGACTTAGCAAACTAGCTAAGCCTTTTTCTTCTTATCTCGAACGTTGTTTTCCAGCGTTGCGATTTTTGTGTTTTTTCTTGCTTGTGATAGCAGTTGGTTGTTCAGGGGTAACGTCTTTTCGTCCACTTGGTGTAGAGAAAGTACGTGCTTTTGGTGGGTTCTTGGCTAGTTCTTCACGGACTTTTTTGCGAAGTTTTGGACGAACGATATAGTTGACGATAAACTGTTGGAGAATCATCATGAAACCACCGACAACCCAGTAAAGTGTGACACTAGCTGGTGAGAAGAGGGAGAAGACGACGATCATGAGTGGGCTCATGTAAATCATTTTCTTGATTTGTTCTCTCTGCATTTCATCTTCTACTCCGTGAAGTGAAAGAAGCGATTGAAGATAGTAAAGAACACCAGCACAGGCAACTAAAATTAAACTAGGTGAACCTAAAGGAATACCTAGGTAGCTTGCTTGAGCAACACCTTCAGTATGTTGGGCAGCAAAGTAGATAGCAGAGAAGAAAGGCATTTGAAGGAGGATAGGGAAACATCCTACACCACCAAACATGCTAATGCCGTGCTCTTTTTGAGCGGCAAAGAGAGCTTGTTGAGCTTCTAGTTTTTCTTCTTGAGTCGTTGCTTCTTTGAGACGTGTTTGGTGTGGCTCAAGGACGTGCTTGAGAGCGTTCATTTTTTCAGAGTGAAGCGTTGCCTTCCATGATTGGTAGATACCAAGTGGCAAGATAATCAAGCGCACGATAATGGTTACGATGATGATAGCGACACCGAAGCCAAGACCTTTATCAGTAGCGAAGTACTTGATAGCTTCAGCCATAGGCGCTCCGATTGTATTCCAAATAAATCCTGTTGGTTGTCCTGTGGCTTTATCGACATTGACACAGCCAGTCAAGACAAGCAACATAGACACTCCCATAGCTGAGAGTGCAAAACGTTTAATAGATTTCACTGTTTTTATTCCTTCTTTAAAAATTATACCTTTCTATTCTACTGTTTTTTTACAAAATATACAATAGTTCTAGAGACCTAATTTGCGATTTTAAAGTCAGGGTAGGGAGGAAAGTTGCTCAGTTTGACATCTAAGTAGCTGACTTTTGAAAAAGGTGTGGGTCCTTTTCGGATTTCTTGAATAAATTTTGCCATGGTAGCAGATGAGTCTGCTTGGGCTAAGATTTCGACTGTACCATCGTCGTTATTCCATACCCGACCTGTGATACCACCAATTTCAAGCGCTAGACTGTAAACACCCCAACGAAAGCCGACTCCCTGCACCCTACCTTGGGCAATCATTCTAACCTTTTGCATACCAAACCCCTTTGATTGTGTTATAATATTTCTATGACTATTATAACCTCAAAAGCCAATTCTGTGGTAAAAAATGCCAAAAAATTACATCAAAAAAAATACCGCAAGTCTGCCTATTTGATTGAAGGCTGGCACTTGTTTGAAGAAGCTGTTCAAGCTGGAGTGATGATTGAGAAAATCTTTGCCCTAGAAAATTACCGAGATCAGTTAGTTGCTTTTCCGAAAACTGTCTGGGTGTCAGAGGATATTTTGCTAGATTTGGCAGATTCTCAGACTCCACAGGGAATTGTTG